>QNER01000027.1 GCA_003646175.1 Candidatus Parabeggiatoa sp. nov. 1 | reverse complement strand
CCACAAGGGATTACCCCTACGGAACCGAACTTCAGGTAGGGGCAATCCTTTCTCAAAATCCGTTTACTAGAAAAACGGATTCCGAGAATATGGTTGCCCTAGTTGTATTATGCACGTTCCTAATCATTTTAAATGGTTCATATTGATAGGGGAATGGTAACCAATAACTTGATTAACGTTTTTTTATAATATTTTTTTTATCTCCCAATCTACGCCAAAGTTTTTTGGGCCCAAAAAACGGATAAAAGCAAACCCAATTCCCAGTTCCCCAAGTTCATTTTTGGCGATAGGCCATACAAACTGAAGTTTGTACTCCTAAGTTCCTCTACTTAATTACCAATTCACGTTTCTGGGTTCATGTTTTTAAATAACTACTTTATTTACAAAGTTTATGCCAAGAGTCATTTTCTTGACAACCCATTTTTCAGTCGTAACTCTTTGATTTTCAGTCATCATATTTGCAAAGTTCTTTCTTTTTTATAGGCTATTCCTCCCATTTTTCCATAAAAAATCGACTTTAGTGGAACATATTATATTTTTAACCTTAATAATCAAGCAATTACTGAAAATTTGGTACCCAGAAACGTGAGTGACCAATTACCATACCATGGCTAGAAAAGTTGTCATTTATGACCATGGGCTGTATAGCTCAAAAGCCTTGGTACCTCATCTCAAAATAGAACACATTTCAAATGAACATTGACAATCCCTACATCAAAAAAATCCTCCAAGCCCGTGTCTATGATGTGGCAGAAAAAACCCGCCTAGATTATGCCACCAATCTTTCACAGCGTTTTAGTAATCATATTTGGATTAAACGCGAAGATATGCAGCCGGTGTTTTCTTTTAAATTACGCGGCGCTTATAACAAAATGGCCGGATTACCCAAAGAGACTTTAGCCAAAGGTGTGATAGCCGCTTCGGCCGGAAATCATGCTCAAGGGGTGGCTTTGTCAGCTGCAAAGTTAGGTATACCCGCCATTATTGTGATGCCTAAAACAACGCCAGAGATTAAAGTCGCAGCTGTGCGCAGCTATGGGGCAGAGGCGGTGTTGCATGGTACCGCTTATGATGATGCCAGTAAGTACGCACAACAGTTGGTTGAGCAACGTGGACTGACTTATATACATCCTTATGATGATGCCGAGGTGATTGCCGGGCAGGGCACAATTGGTATGGAAATTTTGCAGCAGCACACCGGGGAATTAGACGCTATTTTTGTCCCAGTCGGTGGTGGGGGCTTGATTGCCGGCGTGGCTGCCTACATTAAATATTTACGTCCTGAAATTAAAATCATAGGCGTAGAGCCTGATGAAGCCCCTTGCCTACATGCAGCCCTCAAAGCCGGGGAGCGAGTGACCCTTGAACAGGTGGGTATTTTTGCTGACGGTGTGGCGGTGCGACAGGTGGGCAAGTTGCCTTTTGAAATAGCGCGTAGCTATGTGGATGAAGTCTTGTTGGCAAGTACAGATGAAATCTGTGCGGCGATTAAAGATATTTTTGATGATACCCGCACCATTACCGAACCTGCAGGGGCGTTAGCCTTAGCCGGTTTAAAGCAATACATTGCACGAGAAAACTGTAGCGGACGACATTTAGTCACTATCGCCAGTGGTGCTAATATGAACTTTGATCGCTTGGGTTATGTTGCTGAGCGCACTGAAATCGGTGAACAACGTGAAGCCTTGATGGCGGTGACGATTCCTGAACGTTCTGGCAGTTTCCGTCGGTTTTGTCATGCAATTGGACAATATGTTATTACGGAATTTAATTATCGTTATGCCGATGATGAACAAGCCCATGTGTTTCTTGGGTTACGTTTGACTGACGGTTTTACACAAAAAGAGTCATTAATTAGTAAGTTACGTGACAACTGTTATCAGGTTGTTGATTTAACGGATAATGAAATGGCAAAATCACATATTCGCCACATGGTAGGTGGGCATACGCCATGTCTTTTGGATGAACGCCTTTATCGTTTTGAATTTCCAGAACGTCCTGGGGCCTTATTGCATTTTTTAACTTGCATGGGGCAACGCTGGAATATCAGTTTGTTTCATTACCGCAATCATGGCGCAGCTTATGGGCGGGTATTGGCAGGTATACAAGTACCTGATGTCCACAAAAACGAGTTTCAAAGTTTTTTAGATAATTTAGGCTATCCTTATTGGGATGAAGCCGATAATCCCGCCTATCAATTATTTTTAAATTAACGGTTTGTTTCTAAAGTTTTAGGCAGAAGTTTTTCTAGTTTTTGCCTAAAACACTTTTTGAGCTATGACAAGATACAGCTTTGAAGATTACAATGAATACAATGTGTTAAAAATCCCGTTGACTTTAATCTTAGTCAATCTCTACTTAGTCAAGCATTTTCTTATTTTTGTTCTGCCAATGATTTCAACGATTCCGGTTTTGGTGAAATTTGCTCATGAACAATTTAGTATCGCTTTATTGTTATCAAGCATTCCAGCGGCATTGGTGATAGTTGGCATGGTAAGACGTGTGCCCAACACGCGCTCTCGCATCATCGGCTTAATCTGGCGAAAAGGCCGTTTTTTATTATTGTCTAGCCTTGTGTTGGAAATCAGTTTTATTGCTTTGTATGTCGTGCTTGGTCTCAAAAAGTTTAACGAAGTCAGTCTAATGTTTGTTTATATTGACGTGGTGTTGATTATTTTTCTGGTGAGATCACAACGAGTGCGGGATGTTTTCACGGAATTTCCAGAAAAAGAAGTGAAAGGGAATGTTTGAGGGCTATCCACCTAATGCGAGACATCTATAGCTTTTCAGTCCGATGCAAAAGTTTTTGCGCGCAAAAACTATCGCTACGAAATCAGTTTCAAGCTAAAGTTTTTTGTGCATAAAAAACGTTAGCATGGAATTCAAAACCTTGAGATTTGTTATGTTCAAGCAAGGCTGATTATTCTTCCAAACTATAGCCGGGTAGTAATGAAGAGCGAATGCAAGGAATCTTGAGCTTGGGTTCAATTTCGGACTTCAGTCGAAATGACAAAGTGTCGTAGCGATGAAGGGGTAGCCTGTTTGAGACTAATAAGGATTGGAACAAAGATTGCATTAAAGTTGGCTTGGCTCATATAGGCATCTGGGGGGCGCATTCCGATTTTTATGGACAGTTAAGTACAACGGATACTGCTTCATTTCCGGATAAATACCCGTTCACAAGTTTTCTGATATTTTGACTTTTTCATAGATTCTCATAAATGAAAGAGTTAAACGATTGAGCATCGATCAAAACCCCAGGTTGGCACCTTTTCAGGCAAAAGTTTTTCTAGAAAAACTTTTGCCTCGAATTCAAATTCAACCCCGTGGGGGTGAAACCAGGTTTTATTAAGGTTATTCACTTTTAAAAATCTCAACCCCAAAGGGGCTTTCAGGCCTGAAAACGTGAATAGCCCCAGGCGAAACCTGGGGAACGTTTAAGAATTTTGCAAGAGGCTCGATTATTAAAATACCTGAAAATATATGGTTGGGTACTTAGGAAGTTGCGGTTAAATAAAATACCCACGCTTCATTACAAGAAAGCAAGTTTTAAAAAAACTCGCTTTCTCTTTGGGTATATTATTTTCACGCTCCTGCCTTAGTACTCACATATTCTTCTCATATTTTTAGATGCACCCAGACGAGGGATATCATCGTTATGCACAAGTGTTCAAGTCACAAAAAAAGGGGCTAGGGGAAAGGGATAACGAAAAGGGGCAACCATGGTGATAAACCTTAAAACCAAAGGCTGCTAACAGAAATTATCACATATATAACATCACATTGCTTTACTGTCCCCCTTGTACCGTTCCCATTTTTATTTTAACTCATTGAAATATATTGACGAAAAAACTTATGTATAACGATGAGGACGAAGACTGGGGTGATAAAAATTGTGAATTGTGAAAAATTGATGATTTTTAAGTTTAAGCAAACCGTTTTCGTTCAGATTCATAGGAATTATCCGTTTTTTTCGTGTATCCGTTGTACTCAAGATTGGTACTCAAGATTGATAATGACTTTTTTTGGGAATGCACCCGCATCTTGGTGAAATTGAGCCCACGCCTATTTTTAAAACACCGTATAAGGTGTGAAAGCCAGAATATTTTGCTGTAAATAATCCTGTGACGTGCAAATAAACATATCCCTAAATTCCCTGAAGAAAATAAGACTGACAAATAAATCACCGAAAAATTGGCAGCCAGAATTTTTTGTGGTTTAACGTCAACCAAAATTATCAGGGAATATGACATAATTGATTGTTTTTATACACTTCAGGGCACTTCGTTCCCCAAAGCTTTACGGCGAGCGTTTTTTTTCTAATAAGTGTCTGTCCAGAAACTTGAACTTCGTGTCATTTCTATGGGCGAGAGAAATCAATACCAGTGAGAAATCCAAAGATTTCGTGAGCTTTGCTCTTCATTAATCCCGTCAGTAATTGATGTTTGCGGATGGGCACTATTTAACCCAAGTTGCCACCTATAACACCATGATTTATTATAAATCAACCTGTTACGTCAGTGAGAGTTTGATAGCAGTAGAAAATATAGAATAATAAAATCAATCACTTAACGTTAGGTAGCCACTTGAGTTATTTAGTATGACAACCGAGAAAAACCGCTCGCAATGAGGGTGGTAAATATACATTATGTGGTTATTTGCTATTAGCGAATTTCAATATTAATTTGGCACCTTCAGTTATCTTGGCACTGGGGTGATGAGATTAGATGGGATAAGTCAGAACAGCAATTCATAAGTGAACCGATAATCAATGACTGATAGCATATGAGTTCATTATTGATAACCTGTTGATTTTTATGTTATTCACAACGACTTCTATTGACTTGTCAACTGATGATGTCAACATTTCAACATTGTGAATAAGATTGTCACAGCCCTTTATCCCCTAGCCTTTTGGGAGCAATGGATTACTTGGTGTCTGGTGCTTTTACATAATCAAAATAATGGTACTGCGCCCTTACAAACTCTATGTCTTTTTATCATTCATAAGTCAATACATTTTTAAAAATGTAGCCAAGAGTTTTCGCTGGGAACGCTGCTAAGTATGAAACGGGAAATCAAAATTTCAGTCAAGTACGATATGATTAGCGATTATGAGGACGCAATACTTTAGAGGGACGAGCGTATCCAGAGGTTGGGGGACAATATATATCTAATTGCTAATTGTGAATTGTGTTCGCTATAGAAGTTTTTCTAGAAAAACTTCTATAGCGAATAAGTTAAGTCAATCACAAAGCATTCACTCAATCTAAGTTATTGAATTATCAAGTAGGGCTTAAGAAGTACTCATTTGTAGGCCATTTAAATTCATTAATAATTCCATTAGACGAATGAAGAGGGGCACCTCCATTTAAATTCGAGCCCCAACCAATAGATCAATGCCATTAAGTAAAGAGGGCGACCATAAAGGATTTGCCCCTACATTTTGCTCTGGTTCGTAGGGGCAATCCCTTGTGGTTGCCCTTAAGTTAATGGCATTGAACCAATAGATACGCCCTAGGAACTTGTCGGACTTCTTCATATAACCAATTGATTTTAAAATATTTTTATAAATAGCGTTTGAACATAAAGTTATTTTAAATCAATGGCTTGCGTATTAAGTCCGACAGGCTGCTAAAAGGGCTGGCAAAATGGGTTTCCAAGCTAACGTTTTTTGTGCACAAAAAACTTTTGCCTCGAATAGGTAAGCATGGTTTTTGTCTATAAATTAGGAATTCTATGTCTTTTGAATAATGACTTGTAATAAACACCACCTTCTTTGAGAACCTGCGCCATTTAAGGGCTTTAAATCACCTGGGGCGTTGCCCCAGGCTATAATAATTCGCACACTTCGGTGCTAAATCACCTGCCGCAAAGTATAGGCTATAATAATTCGCACACTTCGGTGCTAAATCACCTGGGGCGTTGCCCCAGGCTATAATAATTCGCACACTTCGGTGCTAAACCACCTGGGGCGTTGCCCCAGGCTATAATAATAAGCACACTTCGGTGCTGAGTAGTTACTAAAAAATGAGCCAAAGCAAGAGGCTCTTTATTCATAAGTCAATAACTTGTCAATACTTTTATGGACTATATTTAAGATTAAGAGGTATCTCGAATCGATTTAAAGGAGAAAATAATGATTCCTACGCAAATGCCTCAATTAAAAAAAGTACTGGGGTGGGTAACCCTCGTGAGTGGTTTAATGGTAACCCCTCAAACTTTTGCGAACAACGTGTCGGGCATGAATGGCGAAGATAACGGTGTTGCTGGTAATGTTCTTAAAATCAGTGGCTGGTATGAACGTTACAGCAGCGGTCAGATTGTTCTCTATCCGGTTTTTAAGATATCCAGTATGAGTTGTATGAATGGAATGTCGGATATGAGTGATATAAGCGGCAGGCCCAGTATGGGCGGTGGAGACGGTATGGATGGGATGCCTCCGAGTATGGGTGGGACGTATGGTATGCATGGTATGGGCACAGAAAACATCAAACAAAAACCGCCGCAGATGACTTATGGTCGATTTTGGATTGACAAAGACGGTAACCTCGTGTTATGTCCTAGTAATAGCAAGCCCGGTACGCCGGGTACGGATAGCATGAGTGATATGATGGGTGATAATGAATAATACCAACGTGACGAATTTGCTCGCGTCGCGCTTAAACATGACACGGCGTACTTTTATTAAAGACGACGGCTGGGTGATGACAATGACTGTCGCAGGTGGATTGGTGAGTAAAAGCCATGGAACCAAGGCGGGAAATATCGAGGCTTCTTTGCGTGATGACGAGTTAACAACGGTTGTCACCAGTTGCGCTCATAATTGCGGTTCACGGCATGTTCTATTTCCCCATCAAAAAGGTGACGATACGGGTGCCTATCAGGGCGATGCTTGGGGCACCGACACATTTTACCTGCGGCAATTACGCGTTGGTTTGTAAAAATAAACCTGTCGGATGCGGGTTTGTTCTCCGGTTCTAACAGAGTAGTTGGGCGATACTGCGCTTTAAGATACTGCATTTTATCCGCAATAAATCCCAATGCCTCATTCCATAAAGCACGTTTAAACTTGTCGTCACCGCGAGTACCCACCCGGATCATCGGATAAAGTAAACGATCAAAGTTATGCAGGCGCGTCTTGGGGCGTTTTTTAGGTTAGGCATGTTTGGTTATCGCACCAGTTCGTGAATAATGCCTTTTTATCAAAAAACGTCTTTTAGTTCTCGCATCACTTTTGGCACCATCAATGATGGTAATGAAGATCATGCCTTTGCCCATTCTAAATGTGGAGTTGGGGTGGGGTGTTAAATCAATCAAAAAATGACCAATCTATTTTTCACCCAAAATTTGTTCCATATGTATTAAGTATCTTATTTAAGATAGAGCGGAACAAAAATAGGGTGAAGAGTAATTGGCAAAATCATGCTATAGTTTTTCAGAAAAATAACAGAAACGGATGCTATCCCTTTTCGGGATAGTATCCGTCTTTGAGTTGTGAAATTATTTATCTGAACATCTATAGATTTAATACCCCAGGGTTGGGGGCAATGCCATTAAATTAGCGGTAACGTGTTTATTTTTTATGATTTTTTTACAAGTCTCCCCAATTTTATCCGTCTTTGTAAAAACAAGGACTTGCGTCTCCCTCTATTTTTGTTCTGGGTGTTAAATAGCGAATTTTGCAAGAAGCTCAGTTATTCTTAACTTAATGGCATTGAGGGTTGGGGTAGTCTCTACAAACCGATGCTGGTGAGTTTAAACAGCCCAATAACGTTAATAAGAAAAGCAAGCCTTGTAAATATGAACATTGTTCAGTTAATGGGCACTAACAGATGGTCCATTTTTTGTAACTCACTGATTTTTAAAACCCGCATTGTTCTGTAGGGAATACCCACTCAGGGTATGGATGCGGGCACCATGCCTAACTGGGCAAAGGAACATTTCAAAGACTATATTCTGTGTTTGAGGCAAAAACTTTTGCCTCAAACATTGTCGATTTCTGATATAGCATTTCCCGATTGCGTAAAATACAATTTTAGTGAAAGGTAGTTACACTGGCTATATTAATTTCGCACCAAAGGGGCTTTAAAACCTTTAAACTTTTTACCTATTTTTGTATTTCATGCAATCGGGAAACGCTATAACAATCACCACAAAGGAGATGAATTTATGCAATACACTTTGAAAACGTTCTGTATTGGTTTAGCAACAATTGGGCACTTGTTTGCTGGCAGTGTCGTGGTGGCAGCGGATGAGGGAGAGTATCAGGGGAATGCGAAACGAGGAAAAAAACTGTACATTGAAAATGTTTGTCATACCTGTCATGGTAGAGATGCCTTAACACCCCTTCTGCCGGGCTATCCCAAATTAGCAGGGCAAGACGAAAAATATTTAGTGAGGCAGGTAATTGATATCCGGGACGGCAAGCGTACTAATGATATGACGGGGACTATGAAATCATTTACCCAGGGGTTAAAGGATAAAGAGATTGCGGACATTGCAGCGTGGATAGCATCCCTCTCTATTTGTGCGAAGCCGGCGGACAACAAAAAGGATGATAAAGGCGAAAAAAACCTTTAAAAATAAGAAGTTGGGGAGTTAGGTGGGCGCGTTCTGTTTTGCCGCGGTTTCTGCTCCGATATTTCCCCAATTTTCAGACATCCCTAACCCAAGGTGTTTACTGGACGCTTTTTTAGCGGGGTTTGATTCATGCAAGATATGTGCGTTTTCATTCACAATTCGCTTTATCAGTTTTTATCATCAATAAATATAGCTGTGAAGAAGAACCCCTTTGTTTTCGGGGCTCTGCGTTTTCCTGATTTTTTCCAGTTTATTAAACTAGAAAAGTTTTTGCTGGGGGTTTTCAATATCTTAAAAAGAAATCCGATTTTGGGAAAAAAATCGGATTTAGGCCTTACCGTTTTTTGGGCACCTTGGGGCAACTAATTGTATTCTGCATACAACACCGAGCCTCGCGGTGCAGCTGCTTTCTAGAAAAACTGATAAAGCGAACACAATTATCAAAAACACAAAATTTGTGTGAAAAGTTTTGGTGAAAAAAAGTTTCCAGTAAACACCCTACCCTAACCCCAATACCCGTGATGAAAAAGTTTATCTGGCAAATCAGCCAGTTAAAAAACATAACAATTTAAAAATAGGTATTATTTGATGTCACTCAACCGGAGATGTTCATTAATTAGGTTAATAAATAAGCACACTGTTTATATGTGTCTAATTAACCAAGTTGCTAAAAATAATAACCGTTTGATTTGACATATTTTTATTTTCATTCACGGGTATTGCCCCTAACCCCTCTTAAGAGAAAGGGGAATCAAGTCTTGTATACACACTTCAGGGCACAGAGTTACACAGAGTTAAATTTAATTTTTCATCCCAATTCAAAGAGTTATTTATAGGCTCGAAAAATTCAAAAAGTTCAATTTATGAAGGTGGTCAGTATAAGTCCCCTTTTGAAAGGCAATAGCTGTGTTATTTTGTCGCTGCCCCTAAATTTCGATCCCAAGTTCTTTTCAGAAATAGGGTTTCTAATGTGATATTGTCGAATTATTTTCGATTCCTAACTGGGGTGTTTCCTCTTCCGTGGTTTTGCTCAGTTTTTTTCACCAAACGATTGTTCCATTATAAATCTCACAGTAACTCGATATTTGAAATCCGATTTTGGGGAAAAATCGGATTTCTCAACTGAAGAAAAAATCATATTTCTAAAAAATAAATCCGATTTTGACCAGAAATCCGATTTTTTGGAAAAATCTTATTGGGAGCCGTTGGCCCAAAAATAGGGTGAAAAATAAACAGCAAAATTGATTCAAATTTAACACCCCAATTCCTAACCCCAATTCCCAATTCTCAAACTGCGATAATTGATTAATTGATCTGTTGTCTTTATCCTATTGTGCATTTGAAGAAATGCTTAAACGGATACTTTCCCAAAAAAAATGGATAGCATCCGTCAAATCACTCACCATGAGGGCTACCCAAAAAGGGAAACTCAAATATGTTTTTTAATCAGTTACACCAATACCGCTTTGCCTTAGTCCTGTGTTGGTTTTCCTTGAATGTGTCTTTTGCCGCGCCGTGTGGTGACTCTGAATCCCTAAAAAATTTTATGATTCAGGAGAATTATAGAGGCGCGTTACAGGAGATGGACAAATGTTTGGCTCCTAACAAATCCTCAAAAGAGGACTGGGAACTGTTTGCAATCTTGATTGAACACGTATTGAAGGCCAATGATTCTACCTCATTTGAACAAGCCTCTCAAAATTTCCAGAGTGTACTCAGCGTCAGTCTGTTTAAAGGATTAACATTTCAGTTTGCACACTACTTTGAAACGCATCCAAAACCAGACACCAAATTGTTCTCCAAGGTGCGTGAGGCAGAAGAGAAATATTATTTTTACTATGACAGTGGCCGTTTATTCTCACATTCACGGGGCATTGCGCTCACCGATAAATCGCTTATCTGGAAAAACTTGACAGGTAAACCGCGCCGTCTGGCGTTTGATGATATTATGAGTGTGGCACTCGTTTATGATCGTCGTTTTTTGAACAGTGATTTATCTTTTACGGGCTGGAAATTGCGCCTTAACAATGATAAAAAAAATGATATTCGGTTATCGCGTGTGTCAGTCAAAGCTATCATGCCTTTTTTTTATGCGATAAGTTACTTCATCCGTTTCAATCAAACGAGGATAGATAGGAAATTGATGATTTGATTGATTTGGAGTCCAATCGACGCAAACGTTTGCGTCGTTTGGACTCCTCAGCTTTCGTTCCTAGCTTATTATGTGTTTCTGATGAATAAGAAGGTAAACAATATGTATTTTAGTAGGTTATGCAAATACAGCTTTGTCATCGCATTAGGCTCGTTTCCGTTGAGTGCGTCTTTTGCAGGGCCCTGTAGTAACTCTGAAATTCTAAAGATATATACAGAGAAAGGGGATTACAGAGGTGCCTTGAGGCATTTGGGCTACTGTTTGAATTTGAAGGGTATCAAACCCTCCGCAGACGATCGGCGTTTGTTTGATGAGTTGCTTAAACAAGTCCTGGCAATAGAGGGTGAGGTTTATCGGAATTTCCAGAGTGTACTCAAAAACCACTACATATTGAGAGAGTTAGAATTTAAGCTTGCCAGCGACTTTAAAAAGCATCCAAAAAATGATGCAAAATTATTTTCTGAGGTACGTCAAGCCAATGAGAAATACTATTTTTATCATGACACCGGCCGTATGCTCTCACATGCACGGGGAATTGCGCTCACTGATAAATCGCTTATTTGGAAAAATCTGGCAGGTAAACAACATCGCTTGGCGTTTGATGAGATTAAAAGCATGACGCTGGTTTATGATCGCAGTTATTCTTTGAACAGCAATTTATCTTTGACAGGCTGGAGAGTGCGGGTAAATGACAATAAAAACAATGATATCCGATTATCGCGTGTACCTGCCGAGGCGATAGAACCTTTTGTTTCCGCAGTGGCTTATTTCATCAATTTCAATAAAACGTCGCCTGATAAAAAAGGGATTCCATTAAAAGTGCCTGAGAGAGAGAAAGCGATCTTAGCTGGTTGGAAGACACTCTGTGGCGAAAAATTGGATGTGGAGGCCAATATCCCCGCTAGCCAGCACTTGCAATCTTTAGAGGACTGCTTTTCAACAAAATATGGTGACAACTTCAAGAATGAGTTCAAGTTATCGCAAACGGATAGTGAGTTGCTAAACAAGTTCACCACCCAAATCTTTGCAAAAACGGATACTCCCTTCGCAAAGGGGTATGAAAATTTTAAAATCATGCTTTCAACCCACTTTTTCAGTGACTTGGACATTAAGTTTAAAAAGGATTTTGATAAGGCACTTGAATCTGAACTTTTTGAAGAAGTGAAAAATCCGGCCGAAAATTATTACTTTTATTTTGACACGGGCAGGGTGGTTTCCGGTTCAAGAGGATTAGCATTAACCAACAAGTCGATTATTTGGAAGAATTTATTCGGTTCAATCAGTTGGAGACATTTAACCGGTTCAGCGACTCAACTGGCTTTTGACAAAATTTCCAGTGTCACGTTAGTCTATGAAAGGGGCATTAAGTCCTTCACCGGTTGGAAACTCAGATTGAATGACGATGACAATTACGGCATCTTCTTGTCGAAATTATCTGTGAACAATGTCGAATTGTTTGCGTCTGCGGTGGTTTATTTTATCAACATTGCTGAAGGGAAAAACTTAATGTTACAAGTACCAGAGGAAACCCGAAAACTTTTGATTGAGGGTGATTCTGGAAAAGCCTCCTAAAATTAACTCGATGAAAGATTCTGTTTTTAAGATGACTTGTTCGGCTAGTGCATGATCGCTCCAATTCCAAGGCCACCTCTTAGCCCCTTTGGTGCGAAATTAATATAGCCAGTGTAACTACCTGGAACTTAATTCCTATCGTGCGTGCCATTAGGGTGTCAGCGACTCCCTGAAGCCCAGTTTTTGAAAAAACTGGGTTTTTTTATTTGAAACGAGTGCCGAATCGTTCCAATATTCTGATGACTGTTAAAATTGTGAAAATGTCTGAAAATGTCACTGATAAGGCTAACATTACAGGTGTTATCCTCGCTGGGGGACGTGCAACTCGGATGGGTGGACAAGATAAAGGGCTTGTGTTACTGAATGGTAAATGTATGGTTGAATATGTGATTGCAGCCCTACGCCCACAAGTCGGCGAACTTTTAATCAGTGCCAATCGCAATCATGAGCAATATGCAGTACTTGGTGATTGCCCGGTGGTAGCCGATACTTTTGGATATTATGACGGCCCCCTCGCAGGCATGGCAACCGCCTTAGCAAAGGCACAGACGGACTATGTCTTATTTGTTCCCTGCGATTCTCCGCTATTAAGCCCACAGATGGCCGAGCGTTTATATATTAGTTTGATTGGAGCCGATGCAGATGTGAGTGTGGCTGATGATGGTAATCGTATGCACCCCGTATTTTCCTTAATGAGGCGCGGTTTATTAGCCAATTTATTGGTGTTTTTGAAAACCGGTGAGCGTAGCTTACACCGCTTTTTTGCTCAGCATTCTTTAACACGGGTGAATTTTTCCGACGCGCGGGATACCTTTTTAAATATTAATACGCCTGAAGAACACGCTGCTTTAGCGGCCAAACTGGAATGAGTGCAACGGATTGACTCCATGTACAGGACCAAAAATAAAATATTTTGTGATGCTATCGCTTTTTTTGGCGATAGTATCACTCAAAAAAAACAACCCTGTTGGTTATCGCAGCCTTTTTAAGTTTTGGGATTATTGATTTGGAACGAAACACATTGTAATTATGTAAACCGCAAAAGTGATACTATCGCCAAAAAAAGCGATAGCATCACGACTTGAACACTTTTTTGTCCTGTACAAAGGGATTGACTATAGTCAAACTGATTTTGGGTTTGATAACTGATAACTGATAATTGATAACTGAAAAAATGGCGCGTATTCCAATTTTAGGTTTTGTCGCCCACAGTGGCACCGGTAAAACAACTTTATTGTTAAAAATAATACCTTTACTCAAGGATAAAGGTTTACGCATTGGTATGATTAAACATACTCATCACAAATTTGATATAGATCATCCCGGTAAAGATAGTTATCGCCTCCGTCACGCGGGGGCTGAGCAAATGTTAGTCGCTTCTCGCAAGCGGTGGGCATTGATGGTTGAGATGGGGGACGAATTTGATGAACCTGATTTAGAGCAAGTGTTGCCACATTTAGATCAAGAACAATTAGATTTAATTTTAGTTGAAGGTTTCAAACATGAACGCTTTCCCAAAATTGAGGTGCATCGCCCCAGTTTAGAACGTCCCTTGTTGTTTCCTCAAGATGATTCCGTGATTGCGATAGCTTGCGATGTGCCGCAGACGGCGGTGGCAACAGATTTACCGGTGCTAGATATGAATCAGCCAGAGCAGATAGTGGCATTTATTGAGCAGCGGATATTGCGGTATTAGGGTTTCTTCTTTTTAATTAACTTGACAATGTCTTATGATTATTCGTTTCGGGCGAACCTGGTACGATTGGGCCGCGTATTTCATCAGGAGTACAAAACGAACTTGGTACGATTAGGCTGCGTATTTCATCAGGAGTACTTCGCTCCCTTTGTACGATAGGGCTGCGTATTTCATCAGGAGTACTTCGCTCCCTTTGTACGATTAGGCAGCGTATTTCATCATTCGTTTCAGGCGAACCTTGTACGATAGGGCTGCGTATTTCATCAGGAGTACTTCGCTCCCTTTGTACGATAGGGCCGCGTATTTCATCATTCGTTTCAGGCGAACCTGGTACGATTAGGCAGCGTGGCAATTGACATTGTCAAGTTAATTACCCATTTTTTTTGAATTGAAAAGCATTTTATGACTTGTCTAGGCTTGGTTGTATTATCAAGTGTTTTGATTCTCGGTTCATCTGGATTTGGATTTCTCCCTTCTTATATGTAATTTGTAATTTTTGTAGTTATTGTGGGGGGGTAAATCAAAACCTTGTTAGAAATTAGAGAATGGATTTTCTCATCGAAAGTTTTTTTCCCTAAGTATCTATCTTTCTATCATGGTGTCACTCTTATATGAAACCATACGACAACCTTTTAACTTTGCAATCATTCCTCTTCTCTATAATCAACTATTACAATAAATAACGAAACATTAATTACAATTACAATTACTAACCAGACAACTGAAAATGGCTTACACCCAAAAAAATCTCTACTTCACTGTCACCACCCCCTTTGGTAAAGATAAACTGTTATTTACAAAGTACAGCAAAGCGTAGCGAAGTACTCCAGAAAACATCACCGAAAAATTTACCGCAAGATTTTGGCAGTCCTTACAAACCAATGGAAGTGTTCAAACCGTGGGAATTGGGAATCGGGTTCTACGCATATAGTTTTGGCGCGCCCTTCGACAAGCTCAGGGAACGAAAAAACTTTTGTCTCGAATTGGGAACGACTCAATTGTTTTGGCTCCGCAAAAAATTTTGGGCGTTGGTAATCATTTCGTCAAAGGTTTTTTTGTAGGGTGGGCAACGTCTTTTTGTTGCCCACCAACTCGACTTTAGTTTGGGCAGGAGTCCAAACTTTAGTTTGGGCGGTTCATCAGTGGAAGTATTAAAAATCAATGATTTATATAATGGAACCCGAATTAACTTATAATTTATCAGGTATTTTATCAGTCTTGGGGATTTGAATTGAAGGCCAAAACTTGGTTATTTTTTCTAGGAGTATGTCTGACTTGTTGAGTTAAGTGATTGATTTATAAATAATTTACCAAATGGGCCCCCAATTGAATTTATTGTAAAAACAATTACTTAGCGGTTAAGTCAGACAGACTCCTAGGGCCAAATATTTTTTAAGCTTGGGCATCTTTTAATCGAAATGATATTCTCGATTCTCGATTCTCAATGGCCACGTTTGAACACCTCTATTAGTTTGTAGGGACTACCCGACTACTGTCACCGAAATAATGACCAACCCCCACTAACGCGGTCCGCTACAATAAAGGCAAATGGGTTTTAGTGAAGGCTGGCCACTTCACAACACGCTTTGCACAGTTCTTAACAAAAAATTGAAATAAAGGGGTTGCAAAGTCCGGATAAAGCATGTCTCTTATGTTCCCGTTGAAGCGAGAGGTGGAGCAGTCTGGCAGCTTGTCGGGCGAAAACGGTAGCGCGAAAGCAATAATATACCAGCAGGGATTCGATTTTTCCCCCAGGTTCCACCCTCATCGTTATACATAAGTGTTTAAGTAACTGATTTTACCAATTATTTATCGCTCCCGCGCGCTCCAGCTCCCGCGCATTTTCGATGCTCCCGCAAAGCAGCGTGGCGGCCCACAAACACGGGACGCTGTAACTCCCTTCAATGGGCCTATAGTACAACGGATACTCTTCATTGCCGGATAAGGCTCTTAAGGAATTATTCGCACTGATAGATAGCGGCAACTTTTCTAATCTGTGGATGGAGAATGAATCACAAGATATATGGGTGAATTTGGTTTCTTTATCCGGTAATGAAGGGTATCCGTTGTACTAGTGCACGATCGCGCAAGGATCGAGACCACCTCAGCCAACAGCGTTGGGCAGTTGTCTAAAAGCTCAAGTCCCCTGAAGGGGACTAAAAAATTCCAACTGTTGGGGCGAGTCCCTTTTAGGGGACTTAAGCTTTTAGCCATGAGCTTTAGCTCATGGTGGGTGGTCTTGATATTTTCGCTCTCCTGTACTAGACTTTTGGTGGAATGGAAACTTTCAGAGACTTGTGTATAACGATGAGGGTTCCACCTGGGGCTATTCACATTCAACCCCTTCGGGGTTGATAAGAGTGATTTGGGTATGTTTTCTGGTACATTAATTTTTTGGAGTTACCAGAAGAACCTGACCACAAACTGAGTTTCGGTTCATTAGTTGCAACTGTAGTGGTACGCATAACCCGCCGGTCGCAGGTTCAAATCCGGCCCTCGGTATAATAGTTTTTCAGATAACTAATTTCAGTTAGAAACCGTAAAGCGTTTTGGAAACGCTTTACGGTTTTGCCGTCGATGTAACTTATTGATTATTGTCACACTTCTGGAAATTATTTAAAAAATAATATTAAAAAACAGTCCGTTATAATATAGTGGTTGTGCCAGCTAAAATTTTCCATAAAAATAATAACAATCAAAACGTTACTTCCTACTTTGACGTAGCCCTGGGCTGAATCAACCGACTATTTTTACGAAAGCTGAGCCGGTTTTGGTAAAATAACTTATAAATAAACGTGTTATGAAAAATTTCAACGGGTTTGTGAAATATTCAGGTTCATTGGGTGACAAATCCCCACTAAATTAATGGCCAGCCGATTTACAAAAACCTCTTAGCAATATTGATTAATGATAACGTGGGTCATATTTAGGGCAAAACCGTAAAGCGTTTCCAAAACGCTTTACGGTTTCTAACTGAAATTATTATTCTTACAAACTATAGGAAAAACCCTCGAAGTCTACTTCGACGGTTTGGCACCGAACATTTCTGGATAGCTTTATTTGCAGCATTTGGTGGATGAAGATCGTGCGTTGCGGCCGAATGATTTGGGCATCGGTTTGGGGTTCCGTTGTCGCCTTTGATGGGCGGGGTTTATTTGAAGCCGTTGGATGATGCGATGAAGGCTACGGGTTTGTTTTACGCTCGGTTTATGGATGATTGGGTGGTGTTGGCGCGGAGGCGGGGGGAGTTAAGGGCGGCGATGAAACTTGCGAATGAAGTTTTGGAAGGGTTGCGGGTGGTTCGTTTGGGTTTTAATCCGTTTATTTCGTGAATCCGTTGTACTCACGGTATCGGTTTGATGTTGATTGTGGTCGGGTGGGGGTTGATATTGGGGAGCAGGCGTGGCATAAGAATTTTTCGCGGTTGGAAGCTTTGGCGGCGGAAGGGCGGAAGCGGAACGGCTGGCGGAGTATCAGAAGTTTTGGTGACGGTGGGTGGATAGTGGGGTTGATTTAAATTCCTAAGTTGTGTCTGGTTTGGTCTTTGTCCTAACGAGGGTTTGATTAGGACTTTATTGTTTTTACATTTTTTATTTAGTTTTTGTCGACAACGCTTTAGGAGTGGATGTCGGTTTTCCTTTCCCTAATTACGCATGGGTGAATGTGGGCGTGAGCATGCTCACTCCAACCTTCGTGCCTCGCAAGAGCATCGCTACATCTCGCCCGCGCCCGGTGATCGCACGCCGTTTGGTTACTCTTGGGCATCACCCATACTTTAATGCGTGCTCCGTCTCTGACCTCTCTCCCTGGGCACCTACCCCTAAGGGCATCAATCACTTCCTCTGTGTCCCTCACCTCCCTTATCTCCTTTTCTTTCTCTTTGCCCCCAATCCCACTCCACCACCGTCGCATCATAGTGGCCGTCTACCTCTTCCTGCTTTGCACCCGAACAGGTACAATACATCTTCTTGGCGGGTAACGGCCATTCACTGTGTGCGTAAATCACCATCGGTACCCCCTTACCGTACTTTTCACCAAGCATCCTCGGCACCGCGTACTTGCATGATGAGATTTTGTGCTTCTCACATGGAAATCGTTTGCAATCTGTCACTCTGATTGAGTCCGCCGACGGCCTCTCTACCAAATTTTGCTCCGTCCAAAACTTCTGGTCTGGATGATTTGTGGGGTTCTTCTCTAGTCCCTTCGAACTCGCCTCTCTTCCTATTCGCTTTGCAACATAACCCCCTCTGCCACTCGGGGTGAGCCAGTGCGCGATATATGCCATCTCTTCCACGTAGTGGACGACCGCCTGGGCTATGATGCCATCCCGTACCCTCTGGTTACCCATCTCCGCCGCTGTACTCCAGACTATTTCTGTCATATCTACTTCTGGCGTTTGTCTTTGCGGCTGTTTCTTCTTTTTTGGCATTCCTCTTCTCTCCTCTCTCTCTGCTTGCTTGTAACTGTGGGCGACCGTCCTCTTTTTATTTCCCGATTCCGCAGATGTCTCTCCCGCCTCCGCATATCTTCACTTGCTATTGCTGTTATTATATTATTCATCTTCACAACAAAAATCAAGGGTCCGTGTTGGTGATTTCATTCCGCACTTCTCTAGCTCCTTACCTAAACCCACTTGGAATTCGTCTCTTTCCTCTCCAATCGAAATCCTTAGCAAACATTACGGGTTACACGCACAACACCTCCACACCTCCCCCCGTTTGATTTCGAGGTTTTGCTTCGCTTTGAACCACGACAACGCTGCGAGCCAGGGAATTTGATCCGTCTCTGTCCGCTTTAGCATTTTTTCAATCATTCCAGCC
Source organism: Candidatus Parabeggiatoa sp. nov. 1 (assembly GCA_003646175.1). Classification (GTDB taxonomy): domain Bacteria; phylum Pseudomonadota; class Gammaproteobacteria; order Beggiatoales; family Beggiatoaceae; genus Parabeggiatoa. Next base: position 1,689 of record QNER01000027.1, on the reverse strand, counting down.
TAGGAGCAAAATGGGGGAACGATTCCTGAGCTGGCATCGGTACGTGGGAACGTACAGCCATAGCCATACATCCGTGGCACGGTGGGCAAAGACTTCATTAAGCATGGATGCTCATTTTGTAACACTTTGATCCGTGACACTACTTTATAAATCAAAATCAGCCAGAATCTTATGCTTCTATTCTATTCTTTAATGGCTTGACTTGGTGAAAGAATTTCAATTGCAAGCAAATGCATATCTGTCATTTTCACTATATCTAATTCTTGGAATCCAATTTCATTAGAATACCAATAAGCTTGTCATCTAACTTTCTCTACCAGAATTAATCTGCTATTCCATGCTTTATAAAAGTTTTTGCACGAAGGCGGGTTTCCGGAATTGACTTTGTTGCCCAATCAAAACTTACAGCGCAAGACTTTACAAGAATATTATCAAGTGATGTTATTTCTATACCTGGTGGAACGCAGCCAAATTACTGGGGTGTTAAATTTGAATCCATTTTGCTGATTTTTCTGTCTGAGAGGCAAAAGTTTTTCTAGAAAAACTTTTGCCTCTCAATCAGAATTTTCAGAATCAAACCTAAAATCATTAATTATACTTTTTCATATTATAATGAAATCATTGATTTTATTCTATTTATAAACTTTCCGCCATTCAAAAAAAACCATAAAAAAATAAGTTATTTTGAATCTGACAAAGTAGAATTAAGTATTTATTCTGAAAATTCTGATTTCGAGGTTCAAGTTTTTGCGCGCAAAAACTTGAACCTCGAAAAGACAAGAAAAGGGTGAAAATTTTCCCGCAGAATTACCTCAAATTTAACCCCCCACCAATTACCAATCTAACTGCGTTGAAATTTTTTCTTAAACGGCTTAAGGGACTACCCAATAAATAATATACCCGCTTTTTCGTTAAACTATCGCGGCAATCGATAGCATCACTGGGTACATTATTTTTTTTGAAGTCCCTTATGCCTCAACCACCAAACCCATTTCGATTAATCGGATTTATAATGACCTCAAATCGGTTGGGATTCGGATCGGGAAAAATTCTTGGTATGATTTTTTGGAACCAGCCGAATCCATTTTTATGATTGGAACTCTGAAGAAATAGGCCTCTAAAATCTCAACCCAAGAACTCCGTGAAAAAAAGGTTATGCGATAGATAATGGATTAACCAATGCAGTGAGTTTCCACTTTTCCGCATATTTAAGCAAGGCTTTAGAACCCGTCGTATTCTGGGAATTAAAACGTCGCTTACCTGAGCAGGATATTCTATTACAAAAACCAGTTTTAGTGTGATTTCATCATCCAACGAGACGAGACCGTCAGCGCCGCTATTCAAGTATGTTACCAACTGGATGAAAACCAAACAACGTGAAATAAAATGGTTATTGCCAGTTGGGCAAATATTTAAATCGGTGCCGGGTTTTCTCATCACTTATGATAATGAGAAACCGATTGAAAGTATTGAGGTGATATCAATCTTAGAATTTTTGCTAGGCGATAGTTTTCTTTGGCTGTCTGGATAATTCTCAAGTGCCCACCCCGGCGCGTCACTGCTATTAAGTATTATATACATTTACTGATTAAATAGTATTTTATAGAAAAAAATAGTGTGATATACTATCTTAGATGAAGAGACTAAAAGACTATGCAAAAGAACAAGGCGTTCAATATAGAACCGCTT
>QNER01000026.1 GCA_003646175.1 Candidatus Parabeggiatoa sp. nov. 1 | reverse complement strand
AGTACAGCGGATTGACGGATTTGACGGATTTTTTTATGCGCCTTTAATTGAGTACAGCGGATTGACGGATTTGACGGATTTTTTTATGCGCCTTTAATTGAGTGCATCGGATTTTTGGTATAAGCGGAAATTGAGTACAACGGATTTTTGGCATCAGCGGATTTTTATGCGCATTTAATCCGTCAAATCCGTCAATCCGCTGTACTACATTAATCCGTTAAATCCGTCAATCCGCTGTGCTACATCAATCCGTTAAATCCGTCAATCCGCTGTACTACTATCAATCCGTTAAATCCGTCAATCCGCTGTGCTACATCAATCCGTTAAATCCGTCAATCCGCTGTGCTACATCAATCCGTTAAATCCGTCAATCCGTTGTACTAAATAGTGAGCACAGCGGATTTTTGGTATCAGCGGATTTTTGTTAAAACGGATACTATCCCTAGGAAGGGATAGCATCCGAAAAATCCGTCAATCCGCTGTACTATCCTGTTAGAAACCTTCAAGGTTTTGGAAACCTTGAAGGTTTTGCCCTTATTTGTCATTATTAACTCATAAAAACAACACTCATTAATATATATTAAATTATGCCCTCTGATTTCTCTGCTTTTTATATCTTATTAAAACGTGACTTAACCTTAGCTTATCGCCACCGCGCCGAATTGGCTAACCCGTTATTATTCTTTGTGATTGTCGTCAGCCTATTTCCACTCGGTATTTCGCCTGAATCAAGCGTTTTGCAAGGCATTGCCCCTGGGATAATTTGGGTTGCGGCATTATTAGCCGCGATGTTGTCACTGGATAGCCTGTTTCGCTCTGACTTTGAAGATGGTTCGTTAGAACAAATTGCGTTATCCGCCAATTCGTTACCAGTACTGGTACTGGCAAAAGTGTTCGCCCATTGGCTACTCACCGGCTTGCCGCTGATATTGTTAGCCCCCCTGTTGGGCGTATTGCTATTTTTACCCGATAGCGCGATGCTAACCCTAATAGTAACGTTAGCACTGGGCACACCAATATTAAGTTTAGTCGGTGCGATTGGGGTAGCACTCACAGTAGGCTTGCGGCGCGGTGGTGTGCTATTATCTTTATTGGTATTACCATTGTATATTCCGGTATTAATTTTCGCCGCCGATGCGGTGAGTGGTGCTGCATCAGGATTTGAGGTAGCGGGGCAACTGTACTTTTTGGGGGCACTGTTATCTTTATCTTTAACACTGGCACCGTTTGCAACGGCATCGGCTTTGCGGATTAGTATGAGTTAATTTCTCGTGCAAAGTACCGGATATCAGGAGCGCAAGGTTAACTTGCACGATACCCTATCTGATAATTGATAACGGAAAGCTAAAAACTGATGCAAAATCTTACCTTGCGTTCTCGTGTTGGTGCCGATGGCAACTTGCATTTAGACATACCAACGACACTGACTAACACGGATTTGGATGTTATTGTATGGCTACGCCCTATCAACGTTTCTGACAATGACGAGCGACAAGAGACATTTGTGGAATGGTGGACAAAACAGCTTGCCAATATGCCATCTTCTGAAAATCATGCTGAACGAGATCGTGCAAGGTACGCCTTGCACTCCTGATGTACGCTACATTAACTAACAATTTGATAACTGATAACTGACTATGTGGGCATTTTTTCAAAAACTTTCTTCTCCGAAATATTTTTATAACCTGTCTGGGTATTTAATCCCCTGGTTTGGTTGGGCTTGTCTCGCCTTTATGTTAGTGGGACTTTACTATGGCTTATTTTTATCGCCGGCTGATTATCAACAAAAAGAAAGCGTGCGGATTATGTATGTGCATGTGCCGGCAGCGTGGCTGTCCCTATTTGTCTATATGGTGATGGCAATTGCTGGGGGCATTGGTTTGGTTTGGCGCATCAAATTGGCTGAAATCATAGCGGCAAGTTCCGCCCCGATCGGTGCGTCATTTACCTTTTTAGCCCTCGCCACCGGTGCATTATGGGGCAAACCCATGTGGGGTGCATGGTGGATATGGGATGCTCGCTTGACATCCGAACTGATTCTGCTGTTTTTATACTTAGGTGTGATTGCGCTGAATTCTGCGATTGAGGATAAACGTACCGCAGCGCGTGCCAGTGCCGTGTTAACGTTAGTGGGGGTGGTGAATATTCCGATTATTCATTTCTCAGTCAACTGGTGGAACACACTGCATCAACCTTCTATTTTCAAAGGATTTGAAGCGCCGTCGGTTGATCCGTCTATGCTAACGCCGTTGTTACTGATGGCAATCGCATTTCAATTGTATTATGGGTGGGTAGTGTTAATGCGAGCGCGTTGTGAAATCTTAGATCGAGAACGGAATACCAGTTGGGTGCAAACCTTAGCCACTAATGGTAAATAAACGATAAAACCCAGTTAAGTGACGGATGCTATCCCTTCTTAGGGATAGTATCCGTTTGGACAAAGGATTATGACAATACCGTCTGCACTAGAACATAAGCCCCCGGTGCGTTTATCAACTCAGGATAAAGCCGGATTACTGGAAACGCTAGAGGTTGAGTTGACTAAATGCGGCGGTGGGCAAGTCTGGCTATTTGGTTCCAGAGTCAATATGGCAGCCAAGGGCGGGGATATTGATTTATATATTGAACTCAATCAAGCGATTGAGAATAAATTCGCTTTCACCCTCCAATTAAGTATTGCGCTTGATAAAAAATTAGGGGAACGCAAAATCGATATTATTGTCAAAGCACCCAATACACGAGACTCTGCTTTACACCAAATAGCGAAACAACGAGGCGTATTATTATGGCGCAGCCCGACGCGGTAGAATTTTCCTACTTTCAAGAACAGTTGATGTTGACGCAAAAAATGGTGGCACTACTACGCTACTCTTTTGAACGTACCACACCTATTGCGCCCTTATTTGAGACAGAGAATTTTAGTACTCAAATAAACATGGAACAAGCCGAAATTTTAGAAGGATTAACCGCCCGTTTTGCCAGATTGGCGGATACACTGACACAAAAACTGTTTCGTGCGATAGATGCGTTGGAATTAACCGATGAAGGCAGTCTGATTGATCGTTTTAACCGCATGGAAAAACGTGACATTGTGACAGATGCCCAAACATTGATTGAGATGAGAAAATTAACAAACAAAATTGCCCACGACTATGTGCTTGAAGACTTAATCCCGTTGTATCAAAGTGTCTTTCATCAATGTGACATGTTGTTTAATGTCGTAGATGCCATTGCCAATTATGCGCGTGAGCAAGGGTGGGCGTAAGAAACGCATTGCTATTTTTTCGCTGTGATGCTATCGCTTTTTGGGCGATAGTATCACTTTTGGTAGTATTTCGTGATGCTATCGCTTTTTGGGCGATAGTATCACTTTTGGTAGTATTTCGTGATGTTATCGCTTTTTGGGCGATAGTATCACTTTTGGTAGTATTTCGTGATGCTATCGCTTTTTGGGCGATAGTATCACTTTTGCACTTTTGCGGTATCATCCTTTCAAAGTTAACGGATACTATCCCATCGAGGTATAGCATCCGTTTCGTTATATTTTTTTTTCGTACAAGGTACGCCTTGTACTCCTGTTGAAGTAATTATAATAAAGGATTTTAAATACGTAATAACGACAACAAAGGGCGCATTCCCACGCCACCGACAAGTGCAACGGATATAGTACAACGCATTGAAGGATTTAACGGATTAGAGGTAATGATTGGTTAGCTGCTATTTGTTTTTCTATACTTGGCACCGTCACAAAATGAGCAATTTGCTGGACTTTTGACAAGCAATGGAGTCGAAAATGTTTCTTGAAATTTTAGGTGCAGGTACTAAGTATACTCTTGGTTTTATCCGTTGATTTCGCGTATCCGTTGTACTCAATCCGTTGTACTCAATCCGTTGTACTCAATCCGTTGTACTCAATCCTAACCCTTGTCGTTAAAGATAAGGATAAAAAACGTAAATGACTCAATAGCTTTATCAAACCCATCCTTTCTAATAAGCCATCCTTGTCATTCTTGCCCATAAGCATCTGTTAAAACTATCCCACCTTTACAAATTCGTGCAAAGTTCGCTTGTAACGAATGTTAATACCATTGATAACTAATAACTGATTTATGGATACTATTTATTTACGTGGTGTGCGTACCCACAATCTGCAAAATATTGATCTTGATTTACCACGCGATCAATTAATTGTTATCACCGGCTTATCCGGCTCTGGTAAATCCTCTTTGGCATTTGATACGATTTATGCGGAAGGGCAACGGCGTTATGTCGAATCGTTATCGGCGTATGCACGCCAGTTTTTATCCCTGATGGAAAAGCCTGACGTTGAGCATATTGAAGGTTTATCGCCGGCGATTTCTATTGAGCAAAAAACCACGTCGCATAATCCCCGTTCCACCGTCGGTACAGTTACTGAAATTTATGACTATCTGCGGCTATTATTTGCGCGAGTCGGTTCGGCTCATTGTCCGGAACATGGGATTTGTTTGCAAGCACAAACTATCAGTCAAATGGTTGATCAAGTGTTGGCACTGCCCAAAGGGGCTCGCTTAATGCTATTGGCACCCGTTGTCAAAGAGCGCAAAGGTGAATATCGCCACTTGTTAGAAAATTTGCAAAAACAAGGCTTTATTCGCGCACGGATTGATGGTGAAGTTGTGATGTTGGACGATCCACCGGTGCTGGATTTATACAAAAAACACACGATAGAGGTGGTGGTTGATCGGTTTAAAGTTCGTGATGATTTACAACTGCGTTTAACAGAGTCATTTGAAACCGCCTTAAAGTTAGGAGACGGTTTAGCGCAAATCAGTTTTATCGCAGAAGATACCGCCCCAAAAACTGGGAAAACGGGAAAGAGGATAGCGAAAAGGGGAAAGGAAGTAACAGATTTACCTGAAATGGCTGATATGATTTTTTCGTTAAAATTCGCGTGCCCTGAATGTAATTACAGTCTCAGCGAATTAGAGCCGCGCTTATTTTCCTTTAACAATCCCGTTGGTGCGTGCTCCACCTGTGACGGTTTGGGGATTAAACAATTTTTTGATCCTGCCAAAATTGTCGTTAATCCTTTACTCAGTTTAGCCGATGGCGCGATACGTGGTTGGGACAAAGAAACTGTGTTTAATTCTCAATTACTTGAAGCCGTCAGTGCCCATTATCAATTTGATTTGGATACGCCTTTTGAAGCCTTACCGCAAAAAATCCGCAAAGTGATTTTATATGGCAGCGGTGCTAGGGAAATTAATTTTGTCAATTACACCGACAGTGGTACTACATTTGCGCGTAAAAAACCTTTTGAAGGCATTATTCCCAATATGGAGCGGCGCTATCGTGAAACTAATTCTAATAGCGTGCGCGAAGAGTTGGCAAAATCGTTAAGCCAGCAACTTTGTGCCGATTGCCAAGGGACTCGTTTAAATAAAACGGCGCGTCATGTTTTTATTGAAGGGCACGGTTTGCCACAATTGACAGCCCTACCAATTGGACGCGCCCAAGCCTTTTTTGAAAACTTACAGTTACCCGGCACACGGGGCGAAATTGCCACGAAAATTCTCAAAGAAGTGATTGAGCGTTTGCAATTTCTCGTCAATGTTGGGCTTGATTATCTGACGTTGAATCGCAGTGCCGACACCTTAGCCGGTGGCGAAGCGCAACGTATTCGCCTTGCCAGCCAAATTGGGGCGGGGTTAGTGGGTGTCATGTATATTTTAGATGAACCGTCAATCGGTTTACATCAACGCGACAATCAACGTCTGTTGGATACTCTGACTCATTTACGTGATTTAGGTAACACCGTTATTGTTGTAGAGCATGATGAAGAGACGATACGAGCCGCGGATCATATTGTGGATATCGGTCCTGGGGCGGGGGTGCATGGTGGGCGCGTGGTGGCACAAGGCGCATTATCAGCCATTCTCCAAGCGCCTGAGTCGGTGACGGGACAATTTTTATCTAAACAGCGGCGTATTGCGATTCCTAAAAAACGCCAACGTATTGATAAAAAACGGATTTTATCCTTACGCGATGCCTGTGGCAATAATCTCAAATCCATCACGCTAGAAGTGCCGATTGGCTTAATGACGTGTATCACCGGTGTCTCTGGTTCTGGGAAATCCACGCTGATTAATGACACTTTGTATCCCGTTGCTGCTAATCAATTAAATCGCGCTAATTTAAATGCAGCCGCTTATCAATCAATTGAAGGTTTGGACTTATTGGATAAAGCGGTGGATATTGATCAAAGCCCAATCGGACGCACACCGCGTTCTAATCCTGCCACCTATACCGGGATTTTTACACCGATTCGAGAACTTTTCGCAGCTACCCATGAAGCCCGTTCACGCGGTTATAAACCGGGACGTTTTAGCTTTAATGTCAAAGGTGGACGCTGTGAAGCGTGTCAAGGCGATGGCGTGATTAAAGTGGAAATGCACTTTTTGCCGGATATTTATGTGACGTGCGATGTTTGCAAAAGCAAACGCTACAACCGTGAAACCTTAGATATCAAATACAAAGGTAAAACCATCGCCGATATACTCGCCATGACAGTTGAAGACGCGCGGGCATTTTTTGATGCGGTGCCCATGTTAGCCCGGAAACTGCAAACTTTGATGGATGTGGGTTTGTCTTATATCACGCTAGGACAAAATGCCGTTACCCTGTCTGGCGGAGAGGCGCAACGGATAAAACTCTCGCGGGAACTTTCAAAACGCGATACTGGCAAAACGTTATATATACTTGATGAACCCACCACGGGTTTGCATTTCCATGACATTGAACAATTATTAGGCGTGTTGCACCGTTTCCGAGATAACGGTAACACGGTGGTGGTGATTGAACATAATTTGGAAGTGATAAAAACCGCAGATTGGATAGTGGATTTAGGACCAGAAGGCGGTGACGGTGGTGGGCAGATTATTGCGGCTGGGACACCAGAAAGCGTTGCTAGAAAAAAGCAGTCGTACACCGGGCAGTTTTTAAAAACGGTGTTAAAGAAGACTTAAAGATTAACTACAAGGATTGTATATAAAAAAGGATTGGATTGTGCCAGAATTGAAATCCAAAATCCGTTTGATATAGACGTTCATAAAAATATTTAGGGCAAAACCGTAAAGCATTTCCAAAACGCTTGACGGTTTCATTCTTAAATTATTATTCTTACAAACTATATTTGCAATTATTAACGGGGATTAGCCTGATACATTTTAAGCGGAGAAAGGGTTTAAACGTATTGCCTATTTTCATTTTGAGGATGGTGGGCAAGCGGGTGGTAAGATTCGGGACGGTGTTTGAGATCATGCCGACAGCGATCCCACCCGACGAAACGACAAGAATTGTATTTATTTTCTGTGTACAGGACAAAAAAGTGTTAAAGCCGTGATGCTATCGCTTTTTTTTGCGATAGTATCACTCAAAAAATCTACCGCAGTTAGGAACGTGCATAATACAACCTGAAGTTCGGTACCGTAGGGGTAATCCCTTGTGATTACCATTACATTTTTTAAGTTATTTTATGCACGTTCCTTATCAATATTTTTGACGTTAAGTTTCAAAGCCTAGTGATACTATCGCAAAAAGAAGCGATAGCATCACTGAACATTTATAAAATCAATTTATTATAATTTTTATCCTGTACATAGATTTATTTTATAAGATTTATCGATCTAATCCTTTCTTATAGACAATCCTTGTAGTTATTTTTTATCGAACTAATCCTTTCTTATAGACAATCCTTGTAGTTATTTTTTATCGATCTAATCCTTTCTTATAGACAATCCTTGTAGTTATTTTATTATTTAATTTTATCGAACTAATCCTTTCTTATAGACAATCCTTGTAGTTATTTTATTATTTAATTTTATCGATCTAATCCTTTCTTATAGACAATCCTTGTAGTTATTTTTTATCGATCTAATCCTTTCTTATAGACAATCCTTGTAGTTATTTTTTATCGATCTAATCCTTTCTTATAGACAATCCTTGTAGTTATTGGTTTACTTTCAACGCTGATGAAATCGCTCAGGCTTTTCAAAAGAGCTACAGTTGTGCATTAGCGGCGATTAGCGCGGGCTTGGTTTCGCCGGAACAACAGCGGGGTTTTTGGCAAACGCTTTTTCAGTCTAAGGTTCAAAACGATTTCGCCACCCACTTTGAGCCAGACTATTTACGGCCTTTTGCCCAGCAACAAAGTTTATCAGATGAACAATTGCCAGCGTTTCGTCACACCGCCGTTGAACAGTGCAATGCATTAGCCAAGCACACGCTGTTTCAGGCCGATCATGTCCCTTTCACCGAGGCCGAATTAGCCAGTTTTGTCACCGAGACGGGGGCTTTTGCCATTACCGATTTGGTATTAGAGCAAGTGCCAATGTCTTTGGATAAACAAGTTGTGGCTTTTTTGCAATCTCAAGAATTGCTTGGCAATGCGATATTGTTCTTTTTGCACGAGCAACTCCGCAAAGATGCCCGCTTTGAAAAAACCTTAGCGGCTTTGCAGCGTGAAGGTTTATTGGTGGAAGTGCGCGAGATTAAAAGTATTGTTCAAACCACCGAAGACCAGTTAAATCAAGCAGTTAAGGCCAAACAGTTTAGTGAAGTGGCACAGTTGGGGCACACCTTGGAGCGTTTGCAACAAATTGAATCGGTGACACAAACCCATTATGCCCAGTTTCTTGAGTTTAGCCACCGCTTTGCTAATTGGGCGGCGTTGGTGAAAGTTCAGATTGAGCAAGTGTTGTCGGCAATGGGGCAATTGCAGTGGCAATTGGCGGCAGTCCATGACGATGTTAAGCAAACCAAACGTGTTGCAGAAGATATTTTAGCCATCGTTCAGCAATTGATGAAGCGTGCGGATTTATCGCCCCAAGTCAAACCGCGTGATGAATTTACGCGCCACAGTAGTGCCAGTCTGAAATTGATTGAGCAGGCAAGACGCTTGTTCAAAAGCTTGCCCCCGACAAATTCACAATTTAGTCGCGTCGCAATTGAGTTAGGCAGTGTGGTGTCTTCGGCGGGGCTGATGGATAAAGCCGAGGCGTTGTTTGCACAGGCGTATCAGCAGGCGCAAAATGATGAAGAACGGGCGTTGAGTGCATTTGATTTATTTCAAATGCGTCTGCGGCGCAAAGCCTATACCGAAGCTTTGGAGAGTTTACAGGCAGCGATTGCGCTGAATCCATAGCGTTATGCGTTGCATAATGTGCATAGCTATTCAATTAAACGGATATTGGGCGCTGGGGGTATGGGCTGTGTGTTTTTATGTCAACACCGTTTGCGGAAAACGCAACAGGTGGTGATTAAGTGTTTTTGGGAAATGCAATCCGGTTCACCAGATACGCTGTTTCAAGAGGCGTTTTTGATGGCGGAGATTGCTGGGGAATATGTGCCGCAACCGCTTGATTGTGGTTTTGTCGATATGGCAACGCAACAACGCGGTTTTTTTATCACCGAGTATATTGAAGGGGCGATAGACGGTGAGACGTGGTTAGCCCAACATGGCAAGTTAGAAGTACACACCGGTATCGCGGTGGGTTTGCAAATGGTTAAAGGTTTGCAACTCGCGCATGACAAAGGCATTTTTCATTTAGATTTAAAGCCGGCTAATATTTTGTTGAAGTTGCAAAAAACCTCCGAGGTTTCCAAAACCTCGGAGGTTTCTGACGTTGGGCAAAAAACCTCGGAGGTTTCGGGCGTTGGGCAACAAACCTCCGAGGTTTCCAAAACCTCGGAGGTTTCGGACATTTCAGTCAAAATCATTGATTTTGGGTTAGCGAAAGTGGCTACGTCGTTACGGGAAGAAGTGGCTGTCAAGCAAAGTCATAGCGGTTTAAGTTTATTAGCGCAATCGGTGTTTGGTACGTTGGATTATGCGCCACCGGAGCAACAAGGTTTTACGCAATATGGCAAGCCGAGTGCCAAAAGTGATGTGTTTGCGTTTGGCAAAACCTTGTATCGTTTATTGACGGGAGAAATGCCACAGACTTTACATCCCAGTTCGTAGGGTGGGCAACGTCTTTTTGTTGCCCACCATTAATCTCAATTTATGATGGTGGGCAAAACCCACCATTAATCTCAATTTTGGTGGGCAAAAAAGACTTTGGTGGGCTACAGTTGCCCACCATTAATCTCAATTTATGATGGTGGGCAAAAAAGACTTTGGTGGGCTACAGTTGCTAGGCGAACCTAGCACGTATAGCTTCGGTGCAAAGCTCGCTGAGAACGAATGAAATACGATAAAATATAATAATAATCCTGATTTATGTTAAAACGGATACTATCCTTAAGAAGGGATAGCATCCGTAAAATTTCTTTTTTTAACAAATCCATTAAAAAATCCATTTATTCCGAAAATCCAAACTATTAGTTTTATTTAGACGCTAATAACTATTTTTTATGTTAAAACGGATACTATCCCATCGAGGTATAGCATCCGTAAAATTATAAAAAATCCATTTATTCCGAAAATCCGCTGTACTAATGGAAAAATTATGCTCTCTTTTTTACTTTCCCGTTTACTTAGCACACTCGTCGTCGTGTTAGGTGTTGTTACCCTGGTTTTTTTACTTATTCATCTTGTCCCAGGCGATCCGGTGCAAGCTATGCTTGGGGAATCGGCACTGCCTGCTGACTTGGAAGCGTTACGAACCGCGCTTGGGCTCAATCAACCGTTGTTGACGCAATGGTGGAATTACATGACAAACTTGTTGCAAGGTGATTTGGGCACTTCATTGTATTCCAAGGAGCCCATCATCGATATTCTGTTAGAACGCCTCCCCGCTACCATTGAATTAGCAATCGCCGGCTTGTTGGTCGCAGTGTTGGTAGCACTGCCGTTAGGCAGTATCGCAGCGTTGCGCAAGGACAGTATTTATGATAATGGGGCCATGGTGTTTTCTTTGTTGGGCGTGTCCATCCCGAATTTTTGGATGGGGCCGTTGCTGATTCTGTTATTTTCTCTCACCTTAGGTTGGTTGCCGGTGAGCGGTCGAGACGGCCTCGCATCGCTGGTATTGCCGGCCTTGACTTTGGGCACGGCACTGGCCGCGATTTTGGCTAGGATGGTACGCTCAACATTGTTAGAAGTGCTGGGTGAAGATTATATTCGCACCGCCCGTGCCAAAGGTTTGCGTGAATCGGCGGTGGTTGTTCATCACGCGCTACGCAACGCTTCTTTACCCATTATCACGGTGCTGGGTTTACAATTAGGCACTTTACTGGGTGGCGCGGTGATTACTGAAATCATTTTTGCCTGGCCGGGGGTTGGACAGTTGACGATTGAATCTATACAGCGGCGCGATTATCCAGTTGTGCAAGCGTGTATCTTATTGATTAGTTTAAGTTATGTGTTGGTTAATACGTTGACCGATTTTGTGTATGCTTGGTTAGATCCACGGGTGCGTTATAGTGGAAGTACAACGGATTGACGGATTTTTCGGATTGATCTCACCCCCCTTTAGGATGTGGTTCAACGTCAATAGAAATGCTTTTTAAAGTCAACCATAACCTCTTCACATTCTCAGCCTTTTCAAAGGAACGAAGTATATAGTGTTTAAATATCAAATTTTTATGCCATTATCAGTATTAATTATATGGTTTATGTTGGCCTTATTGGGCCCTTGGCTGCCGTTGCAACCTAACCATATTACTTTGCAAAATATCTTACAGCCCCCCTCTTCATCAGTGTGGTTAGGCTATGACGATTTGGGCCGCCCCATTTTAGATCGCTTAATCATGGGCGCACGCACTTCATTTTTTGTGGCCTTTTGGGTGATGCTTGTGTCGATCACAGTGGGCACATTGATTGGCACAATAAGTGGTTGGATTGGCGGCTATGTGGATTTGATTATTGTGCGGATAATGGATGTCTTTTTGGCCTTTCCGGGTATTTTACTGGCTATTGCTTTATCAGCACTGTTGAAGCCGGGGATTGAAAATGTCGTTTTTGCGCTGTCAGTCGTTGGCTGGGTAGGCTTTGCCCGATTGGCGCGCGCGCAAACTTTGTCACTGAAACATCGGGAACATGTTTTAGCCGCTATCGCTTTGGGCGCAAGAATACCGCGTATTTTGCGTTATCATGTGATACCATTATTGCTGGCACCGCTGCTTATTGAAGCGACTTTTGGCATTGCCGGTGTTGTGATTGCGGAAGCGGGGTTATCGTTTTTAGGTTTAGGCGTACAACCGCCCGCAGCGTCGTGGGGCAGCATGATCCGTGATGGCAAGAGTTATATGCTGTATGCGCCGCACATGGTTTTGGCACCGGGGATGGCTTTATTGTTGGTAGTGTTATCGGTGAATATGTTGGGGGATAAACTGCGGGATAGGTTGGATGTGAAAAGCCAGTCATAACGGATAGCATCCCTTTGAAGGATGTTATTAGGGCAAAACCTTCAAGGTTTCCAAAACCTTGAAGGTTTATAACTGAAATTATTATTCTTACAAACTATATCTGTGAAGTTAAATCGTACCAGGTTCGCCTTGTACTCCTGATATTGTTGTTTCGGAAGTAGGGAATAAGAACTTGATTATCAACTGAGCACTTTTACATTTTCCACAGTTAACCCAGTTGCCTGTGCTATCTGTTCTTCGGTTAAAACCCCAAAAGATAACAGATGACGAGCAGACATTTCAGCCCCCTCTTTCAAACCGACTTCCTTGCCTTCTTTCAAGCCTTCTTTGCGGCCTTCTTCCCGGTATTCTTGGAATTTTTCTTGCTTCACTTCTTCCATCGCATGTTCATCAAACATCTTCGCACGTTCTTGAGGTGTCACTTTATCTTTCTCAATCAGCTCGAAAACACGGTGTATTTCCGGGCAGGTGTAATGCGATTCATCAACTTGTTCATCCAGACTGTCTTCTATCGCTTCCATCCATTCACGGTATTCTTTCGGCGTATCATCTTCAAGGTATTTGGGACAAATATAGATCACTTTGTGGTCAATTTCCCCAACGGGTTTACCTTTCCTATTTATAGGATCAAAGTCGATGATGGAAATATCTTCTTTATGTCTATCTCCAGAGGTTAACACGACGAGCGTAAAGACTTTTAAGCGGGGACGATAGTCTTTTGATTTGACCACTTGTTCCAATAAAGCGGCACAGTGGTAATGCAAAAAGCGGTGATAGTGATCGGGGAAACGCACATGTTGGATATCAACAATGACCCGATTTTTTTGGTCTTCGGCGTAGAGATCGAATTTGGTGGCGACATTGCCCAGCGGTGGATCATAAACTTTATCTTTTTCAACGGTGTCAATTTCAAGCTCAATGCCCACAAAGTCACGGACAAAGGCGGTGAATATTTCGGGTACACTAAAGGCTTTTTTGAAAATGACATCGTAACGTAATGGGGCGACTTGTTTCATGGTGTGGGTTTCCTGAATTGAGTTTAGCTGAAACGATGAGGAACGAAGATAACACAGAATCAAGCTTTTTTTTTGCGAATTTAGGACAAAACCTTCAAGGTTTCCAAAACCTTGAAGGTTTCTAACTGTTTGTGAAGTTAAATCGTACAAGGCTCGCGAGAATATGACAACTTCTGGTTATTTTGCCCCTTCCTTTTCTGCTATGCGTTTAAGAAAAGATTCCATTTGTTCTCGGGTGAACTGTCCTTCTTGCAGCATCTGTTTCGCCACGCTTCTTACGGTTACCATTTTTTCTGCTCTTCCTTTTGCCATTCCTTCTGCTCTTCCTTCTGCTCTTCCTTCTGCTCGGCCTTCGTCTCTGCCCCACCGGATGTCATGTTGTCGGAAATTCAGTTGTTCTCTCATAAGCTTAAGTAAAGTTGATTTGTTGAACACTTCTTTACTATAGGACTTTCCCCATAAATATTCAACGGTGGTTCGTAAACTTTCCATTTGTTCGGCCGTGAGAACTTCAATCATGTCAGTCAGTTCCACTTCATGCTTATCAATTTGCTTAAGCAAAGAAAGCATAAGGTTGGTTGCTCTGCTTGTTGAGGCATTGTCGAGGGCTCTCAATTCTGACTCGACAACAAACGGGAGCAGAAACGGCAGTTTTCGGTTGATGATTGTCTCAATCGTTACCAAACTCAGGTGATAGGCTTTGTATTTCAATTCGCCCGAGTATCTTGGATCTGAGGTTGGGAGTTTGACGGTTCGATCCTCAATCATCTCCTTGTTTTCGGGAGAACCTCTCAGATAGAAAACATTGCACAAAACCACCTTTCCTTGGTAGTCTTCGTCCATTTCCATCAGATGCCGATATTCCAATTTCCGTTGGTCCATTTCTTTATCTGATTTATATTCGCTTTCAAACTCCAGATGGATAATCACCTCATGGCCGTTTTTGTCCTTGGCTTCAAAGATGACATCGGCAATCCGTTTGATAAAAATAAACTCTCTTCCAATCAGTGCCTTCGTCTTTTGGGCTTCGACTTGGTACTCTTCTAAGATAAATTGGAGCAGTTGCGGAAAATCCCGAGACAGGATTTTCGCTATGGCATCAAAGCTTCTGATTTCTCGGCCCTCTTTTTCTTCAAGGTTTTTGAGCGATTGAGGCAGATCGAGGTGGCCTTTTTCTTGTTTGATATGCAGTGCTAGCCGTTGTAACAGTTTTCCAAACGGCTCTCGGGTTTCAATCAGTCGTCTTTTGACAATGCCTTGCTCATTTTCAGACAACTTTGATTCTGCAAGCAATTGTCTGAAATCGACAACGACGGGCGGTTCGATTAAATTCTGTTGGCTTGAACTCTGAGAGGGTTTTGGCGTTTTTTTCATGTTGCTTATAATATAATGGCACGCACGATAGAAATTTTGGTTGTGCAAGCAAGAATAGCCAGAGGCAACGCCCCTGGC
The DNA here is from genome assembly GCA_003646175.1 of Candidatus Parabeggiatoa sp. nov. 1. Lineage (GTDB taxonomy): Bacteria > Pseudomonadota > Gammaproteobacteria > Beggiatoales > Beggiatoaceae > Parabeggiatoa. The sequence goes on along the minus strand of QNER01000026.1, from coordinate 6,009 downwards.
TTTAATAATGCGCCCCGTTAGGGCTAAGTTTTAAAGCCCCAACGGGGCGAAATTAATATAGCCATGGGCAACGCCCCTGGAACTTAATTATTGTCGTTATTGCTCAGAAACGGATACTATCCCAAAAAGGGATAGCATCCGTTGCTAAATTAATATAGCCAGGGGCAACGCCCCTGGAACTTAATTATTGTCGTTATTGCTCAGAAACGGATACTATCCCAAAAAGGGATAGCATCCGTTGCTGCTTACGCTTTAAGTTCGTTATTGCTCAGAAACGGATACTATCCCAAAAAGGGATAGCATCCGTTGCTGCTTACGCTTTAAGTGCCTTTATAACTCAAAACCGGCCGTAATTTTCTGACAATACGAACCAGTTCTCGTTGCGCTCGCATCACTGTGTGGATGTCTTTATAAGCCAAAGGCATTTCTTCGCGCAATTGGTTTTCCAAACGATGATCAAACCATACGCCGGTCATTTGTTGACGCAACTGTTTGATTGTAAACGTCTTTCGTGCCTCATAGCGACTCATGGTACGCCCTGCCCCATGTGAACTGGAACGCAGGGCTGGATCACAGCCGCGCCCTTCGACATGAAAGCTGGCGGTGCCCATTGAGCCTGGAATAATGCCGACTTCTCCATTGGCAGCGGATACCGCGCCTTTGCGGTGAACCCAATAGGTTTCACCAAAATGTGTCTCCCGTTTAACGTGATTGTGATGACAGGCTATCATGGAAGACAGTTCGGCTGACACCTCGAAAAATTCTTCCATCAGCACGATAGCAGCCTCCATTATCGCTTGCCGGCTTAAATCCGCATAAGCATAAGCCCACTCAATATCTTGCAGATAGGCTTGTCCCGCTTCGCTTTCCGCATTGAGGAACTTTAAGCCGGTGTTTGCGGTGGCCGCTTGCTGTAGATGGTGATTGGTGATGGACTGTCCGATAGCACGAGAACCACTGTGAACCATTAACCATAATTCATTTTGTTCACTCGCCTGAAATTCCAGAAAGTGGTTGCCACGTCCCAAGGTGGCAAATTGAACGCGAGCATCGCGCCGTTTGAGTTTTTCCAGTTTGGGTGTGCTTAACGGGGCCTGCTGTAGTGCGTCAGGCAATGAATCAACCATTGTTAACTTGGGATGCCGGTTGGTGGGCACCAGTTTGCCAAGGCCGTTGAGTAAGCGAGCTGCGGCCGTTTCATTTTTGAAGACATCGGCGTGGCTTTGGAAACCTATTGCTGTCATGCCACAACCTATATCATTACCCACAGCTTGTGGATATAAGCGCGATTGGGTCGCCACAACGGTGCCAATGCAAACGTCTTTGGCTAAATGTACATCGGGCATCACCGCGATATGGTAAACATCTTCGGTTTTCGCGAGTCGTTCTAACGCAACGGAAACCTCTGACTTTAACGGTTCATGCAGCCACATTTTGACGGAAGCTTTGTTCATTGTGCCACCCCCGTTGCTGCTATAAACCGAAATGAGAGTTGAGGCACTCGTTTGCGATTGATGGTGGTTGCGATGGCAGAGCGTAATCGCCCTACGGCTCGCTGGAGCGCTGCCAAGACTTCACTCTCATCTAATGAAATGGTCGTTGAGTTTGGTTCGACAATCACTAGCAAGTGTGAACTATCTGGCGCGGGTTCAACGGCACTGATGATTAATTCGTGTAACAAAGGTTCAACCGATTCACCAGCCAAAACCAGATTCAAGGTTTTTTCTGCTTGTTTGCAGACTTGGTAAGTTTTGCGGTGTGCCTGTTTTCTGGTTTGCTTATCAGAAAGCTTGCGTGGATCGGTACCATCTTCAGGGCGAACTTCTGCACATAAAGAGGCGATTTCTTTTAACCATTGTTTTCTAGATGTCATCTGGATACTCTCACAATGTCAAGCTGCAAACTCATCGGTGTTGGCGAAAACCTCTGAGGTTTGGCAAATATCGCCCACCGAACAGTTGGCAACTGATAAGAAAAGTGATGTGAGAGCCTAGCCGAGTGCGGCCATAAATGAATGAGTGACCGCTAAAAACGGCGTGGCTCAATGAGTAAGTTTAATGAGTTAATGACAGGCATAGTCGGCCTCCTTTTGGATGAAGTGAATAGTACAACGATTGTTGAGTTGAGTACAACGAATTACGTGGATGAACGAATTAAAACCATTCACTATGAGGAGCAATTCGTTTATCCACGTAATTCGCTGTACTTAATATAACTACAAGGATTGTTTGTAAACCGTTAACTACAGGGATTGTTTATAAAAAAGGATTAAAAAAAACGGCTAACGGTTTTAATCCGCATCGATTAAACAATCCCTGTAGTTATTGTTAGGTAGTACAACAGATTAACGAACTCACCGAATTAGCCCAGAAAAAAGCTGTACTCAATAATATAACTACAAGGATTGTATATAATAAGGGATTAAAACCGAACCTCGTTTCGAGCCAATCCGTTATTATATACAATCCCTGTCGTTATAGGTGTTAATCCTTTCTAAAATGCAATCCTCGTAGTTATTTGGCCGCTTGTGCCAGTGCTCTCGCATAGTTTTCTGGCTCAAACACCAGACGAGGATCGATTTGAAGTGCGTTAGTAAACTCAACCACAGCTTGTTGGATTTTTCTTTGTTTAGCAAACTCTTCTCTTTGTTCAAGCCGGGCCGTCGCCGCAATTTTTGTGGCTTTATCAGTTGGGTCAAATTTAAAGCATGGCGCTTATAATATTCATAATCATGCTTTAATATGTTCAGGATATCATCAATATCGCTGTCATAATCGGCATGACAGGTATTATCAGTAAAATCAACATATTGCAAAACCCGCAACACGTCTGGAATATCCGAGGTTGGCGTTGGCGCAATAATTAATAGTGGGACGATACGCTTGTTGTATTGCAACGCATAAGCTAACCCGCGCTGGCAATGTTCGGATGCGACGGAATCCGCAGAGATGAAGAAAATAAAATTATCGGCATTCTTGCGGGCTTCGCAGATAAATTCGCAAACCAATGCGGAAGGTTGACAAGGAGGTTGTTCTGGTGGGATAAATTCTGTCAGTAACCACTCTTCCGCGGCCGTGCGTTGTTGGCCGACTAATAAATGTTGGGTGGCTTTTTGGTTCTTTTGCCAATGCAGCGCGTCAGCCAGAATCTCGGTGTGCATTCGGACATAAGCCGTTTGCCGCTCTAACACCGCGGTGATCCGTTCCACCACACTGTCAAGTGTGTCAATGCTTTCACCAAACTCAGGAAAATCAACCTGTTGCAGATAATCCAAGTCTTCATGCTTGGCCCAGTTGTTTTCATAAGATTGGGCCCACTGAGCGATGTTTTTGATATCCTCATCAGATAATTTTTGTTTGGCATCCAACCAATTGGTTTTACCAATCAGCGCATGGGAGCGATTTAACACATCTTGCGTGGTGCGAATGTTTTGGTCAGGCTGGTTATGAAATTGATAAAAAGTCACCAAAACTTGCTGATCGCCGGCCGATAAGCTTTGCTCAGGGGTTTTGAATATCACCATATGATTGAGGGGAATAACCAGTTTGCCGAGCAAGCGTGCATATTCCAATTCAACTAGGCAATACGGCGAGGTAAGGCCGCGCGGTGCCATTATGCACACGAAGTTGTGCGCCGATTCTATGCCATGGTTAATGCGTTGCTGATAGTCGTCCCCATCGGGGATATTAACCTTATCAAACCATGCGTCTTGACCGGCGAGCTTAAGTTGTTGGTGAATTCTTGCAGCCAACTCTAAGCTTTCTCTCCTGCCGTAGGAAATGAATAAGTTTTTTTTGGTGTTTTTGGTATTGATTAGTCATAATTGTTTTAATAACGACAAGGATTGCATTTTATAATGGATTTATAAAAACGGATTTATAGCCCTAACACACTGAAGTCAAAGGAAATATAAAATAACGTTTTAAAGATTAGGATAATTAATTGAACACTGTCCAAGATAAATCTTGGACTCCAATACCCAAAACTCGTCTTTAGGCGGTAAACATCAAGTCGCACCGCCTAAAGGCTCGATTGCTATTTCGTTGCTTGATTTTTCTTTAAAGGCACCCCTAAAGGAGGGGCATTATTTCATAGTATTCTTTAACTGTCAATTTTAACGGCCCCTAAAAATTTTATAATCGCGAATAGAGAATGCTAATGGGGATATTTTGAATTAAACCTGATAAATAAAAACAACAAGTTAATAAATCATTCCCCATTCTCTATTTTTTATTCTCCATTTATCGTTTTGTCAGGTTTAAGCTGACATTTTGACTATGCTGGAAGTACAACTGATTGACGGATTTGACGGATTTATTTTTTCGGATGTCGCTCAACGTCAATACGATTGACGGATTTAACGGATTTATTTTTTCGGATGTCGCTCAACGTCAATACAAATGCGAACTTTGTAAACCATTACCTCTTATTTCATTTTCACACTGAACAAAGGAGCAAAGTATATGAAATCTAAAAACCTTTCATTAACAAAGAGAACGTAGGAGTCAATATGAGTGAGCAAAACCCCAAGTTAGGAAAAGAATATCTCCATCCTTCCTTCATTAGGATCGAAGAAAAATTAATTTTCCCCTGTTCGGGTGAAGTGCCCTGATACGTACTTGAGCTATTAGACAATTGCTTTAGCTATTGGCGAAAGTTATTTATTTGCTGATCCTTAGTGAACAGGACTTGGAAGGAAAAGACACCAAAGCGCTGTGCAAAGAAGTGGAAACCCAGGCTCGGGAAACTATCAATTGGTACATCAAGCGCAAAGGTAATCGGGCAGCCGGTTCAAAGTTTCTTCGCATCAGTGCGATTTTGTTGATTTTTGCTGGGGGACTGTCACCTATCCTGCAAGGGATAGCGTGGCTTCAACTACAAGATTGCCAATACGGTTATATTGCGTTGGCACTCGCAGCCGCCTGTGTGGCTATTGACAAATTCATGGGTTTGTCTTCCTCGTGGATGCGTTCTGTCACTGGGCTAGAGCGTCCAGAAACCGTGAACTGGAGTGCAAGGTTCACTTGCACTCTGCGTAAAAACCATGATTTTACATGCAACTGTTAATCAAGACGGCCTTTTGAATGTCGATATTCCATAATATTTAGATGTGAATAAACGAAGAACTCACGAAGAAATTCTTGCTGAACTTAGAATATAAATAACTACAAGGATTGTATATAATAAAGGATTTGCTTATGAAAGGATTTCATTGCTGTCGTTTGTAAGAAGAATATTTTGAAGCCCCAAAACCTTCAAAGTTTGGTAATATTTTACGGTTTGTCCCAAGTAAGTATTTTTTATGATAGACTATATTTTTATTCATTATTATATACAATCCTTGTCGTTATTATTTTTGACTAAACAGAAGTAAGGAGAAAGAATGGCGATTATTACATGGATTGACGAGTATAACGTCAACATAAAAGTCATTGATGAACAACATCAGCATCTCGTCAATATTCTGAATAGAATATCTGAAGTGGATATTGCGGATGAGGACAAAGAAAAACGCCAAATTCGGCGTGTATTTGCGGAATTAGCGGATTATATGACTTATCACTTCGATACTGAAGAAGAAATCTTGAAGGCTGCTAATTATCCCTATTTTCAATGGCATAAACAACAACATTATGAACTGGCGAAGCAGTTGCTTGAATTGCAAATTAGTTTTTCAAAAGGCGATTCGACAGTTTCCGTAGAACTTCTTGAGCTCCTTAACCACTGGCTTATCGATCATATTCTTGATTCTGACAAGAAGTATGTACCTTTTCTCCATTCCAAAAGCCTCTTTTAAAGGCTAAGGGAATTTAATTGTGAATTGTGAATTGTGAATGATGAATTGTGAATGATGAATTTTGGTAACTACTCAGCCCTTTCTGGGCGCTTTATTAAAGCCTAGGGCAGCGCCCTAGGAACCAGAATAACAACAAGCACCTGCCGCAAAGCCCCAGATTTAATTGTGAATTGTGAATTGTGAATGATGAATTGTGAATGATGAATTTTGGT
>QNER01000025.1 GCA_003646175.1 Candidatus Parabeggiatoa sp. nov. 1 | reverse complement strand
TGTGGCAATCGCATTAATGGTGTGTTGCAAACAAGATTAATAAAAATAGGATTTGTCCCAGGAGTACAAGGCGAACCTTGTACGAAAAACGGCAGAATATGAAAAGGAGTACAAGGCGAACCTTGTGCGAAAAACTCTGCTCGTGAAGTGCCGGCGGTTTGGTGCGCGATAAGGCCGCATCTGCAATACTCGGCACTGCTTCTAGCAAGTGTCGTACTTCGGAGTCCAAACTTTAGTTTGATTGTTGCCAAGTAATGATAGTAATATAAATTATATTAGCAAAGCGTAACCCGACATTTTAAAAGCTAAAAAAACATGACATTAAAATTATTTAGATAACACAAATAGTGAGTTAATCACTTTGCTACTATTTGTTAAAGTCAACTCAGTGACTTGATCAATCACGGTACAACGATTCAACAGATTTAAGCCAACCTTATGTTTTTCAAAGCTGATTTGCTTGATAATTTCCGGTTCATTTTCATCAAGGGCATTAAGCTCCAGGACGACACGTTTAGAAACTTTCAAGGCTTCTACTGCCACGAGATAAGCTTCCCAAATAGGCATTAAAGGTTCAGAATTCATAATCGCTAACAAAGGTTATGAGTTCCAGAAATAATGCTTGTGAGACAAGATGCATTATTCTCCGGCGACTATTTTCTATCCAATACCAACCATCAACTTCAATACCTTTATACATCGGTACCATCATTGGTTTTTTGCGGTCATTTCGAGACGGTTTCGCTATTTGAGGCCCCCCATCTGTCATATAAACCAGTGTTTCTTTGCCAAACCACCCTGCTATTTCAATCAGTCCTTCGCCGACAATCACTTTTGAACTGGTTGGCTTTATCTCAGCTAATGTTTCACCTTCAGGTGTTTTCACCGTTAATTGGGTGACTTTATACATGGCTTGTCTTTCAATGGTCTCCACGCGACTTGAGACAACGACTAAATTTTCGTCCGTAAACCATTGTTTAATCGGCGTGTATAACTGTTCAACTCGTTCTAAATAAAGCCGTATTTTGTCTTTCACGGCTTCAGTTTCTATACGTTAAAATTCGATGTCCATATCTTTTACCTATTGCTCGATGTTCAAGTTTTTATCTGAGATATAATACAACTATAAATATTACGTATTAAAGGATTAGAACGAACGCAAGTGCTGGCTTTTATCCTTTATTATCCGGTATGGTTCAAATCATGGTAACAGTCAATTGGTATAACCAATTGAAAAAAATTCTTGCTAAAAAAGTGTTACCTTGCTTCAAGGCCTTTTGAACTATGCCTACTATCCTTATACAGAATAAGGGTGAGCACATTAATTAAGGTTGGCGAGAATTATAAATATAAATGGTGAATGGCTCTATAAATTCACATACCTCATTCACAATCTACAAATTATGGATATAACACTATTTTCGCACAATCTCCGTATAAAATTACTCAATCACCGCAATCATTAAACAACGTTGTGTAAAACTTCCTAAACAGTGGACACTTATTGGACACCGTTTGCGGATTAAGATATTCGATTAGCAACAAAGGGGTGTGGATTGCCTTTGAATACTTGCTACTCCCATAGATTTTAGCGGCTTCAACCAATCGTTCAAAGGCGCATTCCCATGTTCACAGTTAAGTACAACGAATTACGTGGATAAACGAATTAAAACTTGGCCTATCCGGGATGTTTCTCAATCCAATCCCATCAAAAAGTGAACTTATCTTTCGTAGCCATTTTTAAAACCAAGCCATCCACGTCTAACTAATCAAAGCTCAAAATGTCTTATTCGTTTATCCACGTAATTCGTTGTACTCAAGAGAGAGAAACTGATATTAATAATGACCATTTTGGGGTGAATGCGCCTTCGTTCATAGAGTTTGTCTTGGCAGGCACCTTTTATCGACTCATAATGACTAAAATATTCTGGCACGTCAAAGGGGACTTTTGAGTGCTGAGCCACCACATAGCGGAATGATGTTGACGAAAAATCCACACTACCATGGCCATCCTCCAACATCGGGATCACCGACTCGATAAAGATCACCGAGTTGCCATCCGTCTTCGATTTTATCCGATAATTGGTTTTGTGAGAGTGGTTTGATCGTAAAGTGACTTTGGCCTTGCCGCTCAAAACGAAGAACATTTGTCACACAATCCGTAAAGTAATCAAGCAAATCAGGACTATGGGTACTCACAATTACTTGCGTTTTGTCGGCTGCGTTTTCAGTTATTTAATTTTTGTTATGGAGTCGGCCAACTTTAGTTTGGCTGGGTGGACCAAACTAAAGTTTGGATTCCTCAAATTTGCGTCAATGCTTGCAAAAACGCCTGATTTTCTTCGGGTGTGCCCACCGTCACTCGTAGGCAATTATCTAACAAGGGGTGACTACCGTGTAAGCCTTTTATCAAAACACCTTGATTTTTCAATTCATCAAACACAGCTTGTGCGTCTGCCACCCGAAACAAGATGAAATTCGCTTGACTTGCCCAAGCCTGTACACCCTCAATTGTGTTGAGGCGTTCCAGTAAATTCGCCCTATCCGCCCTAATTTGCAGCGTTTGTTTTTCTAACACCGTGTAATGTTGCAACGCAAATATCGCGCTGAGTTGGGATAACACGTTGATATTATAAGGTAAGCGGGTTTTTTCAATCTGTTCTAACCATTCGTGCGGCCCCGCCAGTAAGCCTAGCCGTAAACCCGCCAGCCCTAACTTGGAAACGGTACGCATCACCAACAAGTTGGGATATTCACCTAAACGCGACATAAATGTGTTATCCGCAAACGGTGCATAAGCTTCATCAATAACCACAATACCATGACTGGTTTCTATGATCGCTTCTATGTCTAAAACATCAAACGCATTACCGGTAGGATTATTGGGATAGGCTAAAAATACTAATGCTGGTTGATAAGTTTCAATGGCTTCTAGCATCGCAAACATATCCAACGTGAAATTATCGGCTTGCAAAGGCACACCGATATATTGCATACCGACAACTTGCGCGATTAAGCGATACATCACAAAGCTTGGCTCCGGCGCAAGTAATATCCGCCCTTCCCCATTTAAGGTTAGGGCTAACATTTGGATTAATTCATCAGAACCGTTGCCGAGAATCATGTCCATCGTGTCGGGGACTTGCATGATGGCACGTAACTGTTGTTTGACTTCGCGCGCGGCCGGATCGGGATAACGGTTGAGGGGGGCGGTACGCAAGACGTTGATCCATTCTTCAACCAGTGCGGTATCCCACTGATAAGGATTTTCCATTGCGTCCAGTTTGATGGTATCACCGGGATCAGGGACGTGATAGGCGGAAAGTTGTTGAATTTCTGGACGTATCCAGTCATTGATAGATTTATTCATAGTTATTTAATTTATCAAGAACTACAAGGATTGCTTATAAGAAAGGATTTTAAAACCGTAATAACTACAAGGATGGCTTATAAAAAAGGATTTTAAAACCGTAATAACTACAAGGATGGCTTATAAGAAAGGATTTATCATAAAGGATATTAACTTTAATCACCATGCGACCCAATTGTACAAGGTTCGCCTGAAACGAATGAGAGACAACCCTATCGTACAAGTGAACCTTGTACTCCTGAGATATAAGAAATCCCTTTACAAGCCAATCCTTTCTTATAAGCAATCCTTGTAGTTATTATAACGCTTTGTCGTTATTCACCCTTAATCCGATATTCAGCTGACTGTGCATGGGCGTGTAAACCTTCGCCATAAGCGAGAATCGAAGCCGTTTGCCCCAAAGTATGCGCCCCCTGTTCAGTACACATAATAAGCGATGAACGTTTTTGAAAATCATACACACCCAGCGGCGAAGAAAATCGGGCGGTGCGCGAGGTGGGTAGGACATGATTGGGGCCGGCACAATAATCGCCTAAGGCCTCGGCCGTGTAACGCCCCATGAAAATAGCACCTGCATGACGGACTTTCGATACATACGCTTGCGGGTTTTCAATGGATAACTCCAGATGCTCCGGCGCGATAAAGTTAGCGACTTCAATGGCTTCATCCAAATCCTTGACTTGTATTAACGCACCTTTATTGGTTAATGAAGTGCTAATAATCTCAGCGCGTGGCATTTTGCCAATCAGGCGGTTCATGCTGTGTTGCACGGTGCCCAAAAAGCCAGCATCGGGACTGATTAAAATGGCACGCGCATCCTCGTCGTGTTCTGCTTGCGAGAATAAATCCATCGCAATCCAGTCTGGATTAGTTTGCCCATCACAAATCACCAAAATTTCTGAAGGCCCCGCAATCATGTCGATGCCTACTGTGCCAAATACCATGCTTTTAGCAGTGGCTACATAAATATTGCCCGGCCCGACGATTTTATCAACTTTGGGCACTGTTGCCGTTCCATAAGCGAGTGCTGCAATCGCCTGCGCCCCACCGACACTAAATACTTTATCAACACCGGCAATCGCCGCGGCCGCTAATACCATGTCATTCAAGACGTTATCGGGTGCCGGCACCACCATGATGATTTCGTCTACCTCTGCCACTTTGGCAGGTATCGCATTCATCAGTAATGAAGACGGATAAGCGGCTTTGCCACCGGGGACATATAAACCCACCTTAGAAAGCGGGGTGATTTGTTGCCCCAACATTGTGCCATCAGCTTCGGTATATTGCCAAGAGGCTTGCTTTTGACGTTCGTGATAATTGCGAATACGCTCGGCCGCTTGTTCCAACGCTTGGCGTTGGGTTTTGTCCAAATTGTTTAAAGCGTTTTGCAAGCTTGCATCGGAGATCATCAGTTCTTGCGCGTCTTGTACTTGTCGGCGATCAAACTGGCGAGTGTAATCAAGCAGGGCAGTATCACCATTGCGACGTACATTTTGCAAAATCTCGCGTACCGTTTGCGTGACGCTCTCATCTGACAGGGTATCCCATGCCAACAAATGATTGAGTCGTGACCAAAAATCATTCTCTGAAGTGGTTAAATGTTGTACTTCTAACATATTTAATTATTCTCTTATTGTAATACCTTCGCCAATGAAAAAAATTTGTTGAACCGGATTGATAAGATTAACAGATTAACAATATTTAAAAACTGTGAGCATTCTTCACAAGAGCAAAGTGAATTTAAGATATTAATCACTTTTTAACTTACTTTATCAGGAGTACAAGGCGAACCTTGTACGAAAAAACGAACTTTATCAGGAGTACAAGGCGAACCTTGTACGAAAAAACGATCTGATGATTGAAATGTGACTTTGTCAAGTTAATGACAGACAAGAACTTATCACCTATCAGTTTATCAAAAATAGTACAACGTTTCGTAAGTTGGGGTGGGTTATAAAAAACGGATAGATGGTAAGCAGACCAGAAAAATCCTGTCAATCCTTTAATTCGTGTAATCCGGTTCAAAATCCTTTGGTAAATAATTATTATAAAGCTCACTCATTAACTCAAATGGTGAGTCAACTTCTGAAACTCAAAGTTAACGGATACTATCCCTAAGAAGGGATAGCATCCGTTTCGTTACGTTATTTTTATGAAAAACTATAGCTCCAGCCACATTTCCCGAAATAACGGTACACAATAAGTATACTGCTTTTTGTCGCGCCGAATAATAAACGCCAATTCCAGACGTTTAAGTGATTGCTTTAATTGTTCATGGCTATAAACATATTCGCGCTCGTCAAGTACTTGCGTCACGTCAGATAACTTAAATGTACCAGTTTCCACAGTCGCTTCAATAATAACATTCTCTAAATCATTCTTACTTTTGCCCCAAGCCAAAGCAGTTTGTACTGCTTCACTGTGCAAAGCCAGGGTGACATCTTCAGCGTTTAACACTCGCCTTTCATCAGCCAAGTTTTTCAACATATTATCGCAAACAGTCGCAATCAAATTTGCCCGCTGCCCGGTGGCGGTTATGATTTGTTCCACTAATTTATCATCAGCATAGTGAATGCCCAACATTGCCATCGGTTTTGTGGCTAATTCCCGACAGGCTTTTAATTCTAACGCCTCGACAATCACCGGCTCACCAAAATTTTTCACCGGGGAAACATAATCTAGCACTGCAGCCTCATACAAGTACCAAAATCCAGCCAAAATAAAATAACACCGCCCTTCTTCACTGAGTGTGCGAAAACGACTTAACATTGGATAACCATTAGCCATTTCATCACGGATAAATAAATCCGCCTCGTCAACTAACAATAAACGTGTTTTATCAGCCGGTAAATTGGCTAATTGTTCTTCGATCTCCCGTGAATCAGCCTTATGCAGACAAACACAGTCTATCTTGGGATGATTTTTATAACGCCGTTCTATTTTGTTCAATAAGCTGCTTTTTCCCATCTGTCTACTGCCAATTACCAAATAGTTTCTGGGCTCACGATTGAGAATTTGTACCAAAATTTTATCGCGCCCAAAAAAAGCACTGTCTTTAGTCACGCCACCACCAGTTTGGTAGGGGGATATGTGCGTGATGCTCAATTGGTTGGCTAACAAACTGACAAACACGTCAATTGGGTGAGGTGATAACAACAAATTCGTCAATTCTCGGCTATCAGGTACCACCCATAAATTGGTGCGATATTCTCCGTAAGGGCGTAAAGCCGCTTGTTGGGGTTGGCTCTAAACTAATAACCATCGTGGTTTTAGAATTTATGTCATTTTGTGGTAACCGCATAATAACTTCAGCCGCTGGTAAATCAGCATTGGGAAAATAGACAACACAACTAGGAAAATTGAGTGGAAATGCCTGGCTTAATTGTAAATCAAATAGTTCTTTATTATCAGTCATTTGTGGCGTAGCACTTAATCTGTTTACCAACAACTCGTAACGTGCCTTATTTGGCATACTGACAAAAAAATCAATCGCTTCATCTAACCATTTGAGATGTGAACCGATACTTGATAAAACCGTGCCAAGTCGGCGCGTCCGTTGTAATAATTGTTTGGCTTTAGGCAGTTGCTCTAACGGTAGAGTTAATAATTGCTGACTGTCAGTAGACAACGTTTGTACCAGCGGGTGACGATATAAACGTAGGTAATACAACACAATGCCAAGCACTACCACTAAAACGCTCAATAAAACATAGCCATACCAAAGAAACGTCGGCAGTTCAATCGGTTGTGGCTCAAAATCCCATTCATGGATAGGATGTTGAATTTTAATCGCTTTTAAAAAAACACGAGTGTTTTCATCAAATTTGTTCTGTGGAATGTTATTGGACACAGAAAAAGACAAATTCACCGTTTGCCCCGCTGCTATCAGATCACGAGTGACTCTATTGTCCAACGGCTGATTGTCAATACGCGCTGTAAATTCCGTCTTTGATAATGCCTGCTTCCCTTCATTGTTAATTGTTATTACCAATGCGCTTTGATGGTTTTCTGTCACCAAACTGGCTTTTTGTAGCGTCAAGACAGGTGTGTGCGTGCGTACTGGAATGCTAAGCGCAATCGGATCTGCATTGGCACGGGTAATTGATAACGCTAACGTTGTGTCTTGACTTTGCGGTTTTTCGTAGGTTGCCCAGCCACTCACTTTGACTGGCAAAGTCATTCTTTTATTGGGTTTTAAGACGAGATGCGTTTTAGGCGGATAAAAAACCAATGGATGATTTTGTTTATCAGTGTGTACCACATTGAGCCAATATATCGGTGCTGCGCCTTTATTATGTATTGTTAATGTGAAAGATAACGGTTTATCATAAGCCAGTTCTAAGGAAGCTGGCAAGGATTCTACAACCAATGGCTCATCCGCACCAGGCTCGGCATCGGCAACATAAAGCGAGTCTGGTAGCACCGGTTGGATATGCCCCCCTAATTGTTTATGCACCAATAAGGTACCATCATCAACACGCCAACAACGTTGCGTAGGCATAAGACAACTAACCCAGGTTTCTCTGGCTCCCCCAATCATCACTTGTCGTAATTCGCCGGTTTTCAGATCCCACAAGCGTACTGTGCTGTCTGTGGAACTGGAGGCTAATGTATTACCGTCAAAACTAAAAGCCACCGCAGTCACAACCTGAGAATGCGCATCTAACCGTTTGATTTATTGCGCTAATGCTATATCCCACAAGCGCACGGTTTTATCCCGCGAGCCGGAAGCCAACATTTTACCGTCGGGACTAAAAGCCACTGTTGTCACATGGTTAGAATGCCCCATCAAGCGTTTAATTTCTTCGCCTGATTGCACATCCCATACGCGCACCGTCTTATCCCAGGAACTTGACGCTAATCGCTTGCCGTCCGGACTAAAAGCCACGGCCGTGACAAAGTGAGAATGCCCAGTCAATTGTTTGATTTCCTGAGCAGATTGCACATTCCACAAGCGTATGCTGTGATCATCAGAACCAGACGCTAAAATGTTACCATTGGGACTAAAAGCCAGTGCATAGACATGGTTAGAATGCCCGTATAACCCTTTTATTTCTTTGGCGACATTTGTGTTTGAGGGTGAAACATCCCACAAGCGCACGGTGGGGTATGGTAAATCAGAACGGGTGGGATAGCGTGAACCGGCCGCTAAAAGTTGGCCATCAGGGCTAAACGCAATCACATTGATTTCTTCAGAATGTCCGTCTAACTGTTTGAGTTTTTGCCCAGAGTGTGCATCTAATAAGTGTATTGTTTTGTCCTCAGCCCCCAAAGCCAAGATGTTACCGTCAGGACTAAAAGCGAGGGTTTTGATATGGCGATAATTCTCCGCCAATCGTGTCATGGCTTGCCCAGAAGTTTTGTGCCATAAAATAACACCATGCTCATCTGAACCGGCCGCTAATGTGTTGTTGTCCGAACTGAAAGCAATGGCATTGACTGCGCTAGAATGTCCTTCAAAACGTTGAACTTCTTGATTTGATTGCACATCCCACAAACGCACTGTCTTATCCCACGAACCGGATGCTAACAGTTTGCCATTTGGACTGAAAACCACTGTTGTCACATTATTAGCGTGTCCAGATAACTCTTTGATTTGTTTGCCTAATTGTAAATTCCACAAACGTATGGTGGTGTCCATAGAGCCCGACACCAATGTTTTACCGTTTGGACTGAAATCCACTGTATTAACATTGTGGGTATGCCCTTCAAAGGGAACTGGAATTTCTTTACCTGATTGCACATCCCACCAGCGCACGGTTTTATCCCATGAAGCTGAAGCCAAAGTTTTGCCATCCGGGCTGAATGTGACGGCATTAACCGAGTCAGTATGTCCCTTCAATTGGATTTTATGACCAGATCGTACATCCCACACATACACGATGGTATCACTCCCCCCGGAAGCCAAGTGTTTACCGTCTGGACTAAAGGCGACGGTATTGACAGAGGCTAAATGTCCCTCTAAGGGTTTAACGACTTGCCATAAGGATATATCCCATGACAAATCCCATAAGTACACAGTGCCATCAACGGCACTTGATGCCAACGTCTTACCATCTGGACTAAAAGCCACCGCCATCACGTCATCAGAATGTTCCGCCAACCGTTTTATTTTTTGCCCTGATTGTACATGCCATATATACACGGAATCGTCACTGGTGCCCGCCGCTAGAATTTTGCCATCAGCACTGAAGGCGACGGCATTAACCACTTCATCCGCTTGATTTCTCTGCCTGAATGTATATCCCATAAATAAACGGTATCATCAAAACTTGATGCCAAGATTTTGCCATCTGGGCTAAAGTCCACGGCTGAAACTGGCTTGCGAGGCATGATGTTGGCAAGTAAAGCGTTAATATTGTCAAATTGTTCTCCCTGTGGTAATAAGGGCGGTTGTAAGTTGGCTGCTAATGTGCTTGCACTGTAAAGTAGTGCGTATAAAAATAGGGGTAATATATGTGTGTTCATAGGCAATAACTACAAGGACCATAACTACAAGGAGCATAACTACAAGGATTGTATATAATAAAGGATTGGATCGTGCCAGTTTTTAGAGCAATGTCATTAGAACCATAACTATAAGGACCATAACTACAAGGATTGGATCGGGGCCGTTTTTAGCTCAATGCCATTAGAACCATAACTACAAGGATTGTATATAATAAAGGATTGGATCGTGCCAGTTTTTAGAGCAATGTCATTAGAACCATAACTATAAGGACCATAACTACAAGGATTGTATATAATAAAGGGTTGGATATAATGGCACGCACGATAGAAATTTTGGTTGTGCAAGAACAGCCAGGGGCGTTGTCACGGGCGTAGATAAGACAGAACAGCCAGGGGCGTTGCCACGGGCGTAGATAATACGCCCCGTTGGGGCTTTAAAACTTAGCCCCAACGGGGCGAAATTAATTAATATAGCCAGGGGCAACGCCCCTGGATTTTTTGACTTCCAGTGGTGTTAACTTCACACCACCGTTAAAACGTTTAAATAACCCGAGGCATCGCAGTTTTCTGGCTTTAGCCGGCGCACAAATCACATTAGATGCTTGGAACAAAGGCGAAGATTTTCCACTAGAAAATGATGGTATTTTAACCGCCAATGAAATCAGTAGCTTGAACCTCAATGGCACCTGGTTAACCATGTTTTCAGCCTGTGAAACTGGGCGGGGAGAAGGACGTGTTGGTGAGGGTGTATTAGGTTTACGACGGGGATTTGTCCGAGCCGGTACCCAAAATCTGCTAATGACGTTGTGGTCGGTTAAAGACAACCTCGAAGAAATTCGTCAGTTTGAACGCGAGTTTTATCAACGTGCTATGACCAGTAAAAACGCGCCGAAAGCACTGAATGATGTGCAGCGTCAATGGCTTCCTCAAATATGGGAAGACGGTGGAGTACTGGACGATGTGGAGCCACTGCTTGATGCAGTACGTCTGATTGGGCCTTTTGTGATGTCATTCCAAGGAACGCTTGGGCAAGATTAAGTACAACGGATTTGGGGATTAAACTGTTCATCCCGAATTTTGGGTTTAACTTGACAATGTCACATTATCAGAAGTACAGGACGAACCTTGTATAGATTTTTCAGGAGTACAAGGCGAACCTTGTATAGATTTTTCAGGAGTACAAGGCGAACCTTGTATAGATTTTTCAGGAGTACAAGGCGAACCTTGTATAGATTTTTCAGGAGTACAAGGCGAACCTTGTACGAAACCGGGCGTGAGGATTGAAAAATTATGAAAAAATTGATATTTTCCGAATTATCACAATACAAATTAACTTGACAATGTCACATTTCAATCATTACGCCGTTTTTTTCGTACAAGGTTCGCCTTGTACTCCTGATAAATCATGCCCGATTTCGTACAAGGTTCGCCTTGTACTCCTGATAAATCATGCCCGATTTCGTACAAGGTTCGCTTTGTAGCCCTGATAAATAACGCCATGTTTCGTGCAAGGTTCGCCTGAAACGAATGATAATCTGACATTGTCAAATATAGAATAGCAAATGATAGGGGGATTACTGTTCACTGATAACTGTTCACTGATAACTGTTTGGCAGGGAAAATTATGAAAAAATTGATATTCTCCGAATTATCACAAGACAAATTAGGTCAAATCGCCAAAATTGAGGAAAACGGTGTCGTGTTAGAGAGATGGAACCAAATGCAATCCGAATGCACTGCTCAAGAACAAGAACAGATTAATTTGATTCAATCTCATCTTACCACCTACCGACTGGCTTTGATGAATGAAGCAACCATTTATGCAAGGGCTATTTATCCCCTGCTTGTGTTAGCAGAAAGAGAAAATATTCAGGCATGGGCACAAGTCACTTTGAATGCCGTCTATCCCCATTTTGAATTGGGCGGCATTATCGACGGCGTGTTGGGAAACTGCGCGTCGGGAACAATAAGCACTCCCTATTTAGTGGTTGTGGAAGCCAAACGAGGACTCGAAGCAGAAAATCCTCAATATCAACTCTATGGAGAAATGTTAGTTGCAGCGTGGTTAAATTGGCAAAAACAGGCGAATAAAACGGCACAAGAAATTTATGGTTGCTATACCATCAGTGACACTTGGACATTTATGCATGGTATTGTCAGGGAATTTGAGGCCGACTATCCAGTCATGGTCGTCGAATCTTCCAAAGAATACATTCAAAGAAATGAAGCTCAAACAATACTTCAGATACTTAAGTTCATTTCTAACACTTTATTCCCCAAAAAGAAGGAATAGCATCTGTTGCGACTGGTAACGGATGCTATCCCTTTCTGGGATAGTATCCGTCGTTGTGACAACAGATACTATCCCCAGAAAAGAAGGGATAGCATCTGTCGCGAACGTCCACTATCTTGAATTTTTCAAGTAGTCCTCTAATTTAGCTTGAATCTCATTGGAGTATGCCGTTAACTGTTCGTTGTATTGGCATTTCATTTCTTGGAACTCAGTGGGTGGCACTTCCTTTTTCCCTTTCCATTGCCCCGGCGCATATTGTCCATCAACAATTGTCGTCAATTCCATTTTCCCATAAGTTTCAACAAAATCCTCTTCTTTGAGGACTTCTTTATTGATATAAACAATTGAAAAGTCTCTGGAAAGTGGAAAATGTTCATCTGACTGAACACAGTCACCGCACTTTTCTTGGTATGTGGTTTTCAGAAACTGTTCCAGACTTTCAAATGCGCTGTCGCTGCCTTTGAGTACCAAATCAAAATACGGTGGATCTATTTTGGCACAAAGATCGTCCACAATGGTTTGGTTGGATTGTTCGTCAGTCGCTGTCGGTAAACGATCTTTGGCTTGCTTACGCTGTTTGACTTTTCTGACCAACGGAGATGTTTTTAACTTCAAAATCCACATTTTGTCGTTATTTGTAACGCGAATATCCCGATAAGGATGTTTACTCTTGCTGCCGCAAGGATGTTTTTTCTGGCGGCCTTTGTTCTGGCGGCCTTTTTCAGGGCATTGAAGGATTTCGATAGGCTTGTAACTTTTCAGTAACTTATCAATGCACTTATTGGCCTCTTTGCACTTGTAACTTTTGAATTTGGTATTCACAATGACGCGCAATAGCCCCGGAATATAATCGTCGGCAATAGCACTTTCTGCCCCTAAGAACATCAAAATAAACGCCGCAATACCCGCAAGTATTTGGGCGGCAATGGATTTACGAATATGTACCATCCAGTTCTCCTTTGTTAATTAAAAAAACACCCACCGCTTGTGAGGGAAGTCGCGCTATATTGTTAAATAGATGATTTGACCTGTCAAGACATTTCAAAGAAATACATAACTACAAGGATTGGTTATAAAAAAGGATTACCGTCATAACGGCTAGGATTACTTATAAAAGTGTTGTATTTTCAGAGTTTTGTTTCATCCAAGCAATCCTTATCGTTATTGATTATAATTTCATTGCAAAAAACTTGTTAGGGACGAGGCAACAAATAACTTACGCAATAAACGGCGACAGATACTATCCCTTTGGAGGGATAGCATCTGTCTCGTGTATATTAGCCTTGCCTTTTTAACCATTCACACACCTGTTGTCGGATATCTGGCTCTTGTTTAAATGGCAGAAATAATTGCCAAAGATCGTCAGATTGGCTTAACTCTTCAGGGTAATCCGCCATCACATCCCTAAGCGGAAAATCTCGTTGGAACGCCAAACACTTATTTAATAATTGTGGATGCCCGCCGCTGACTTCTAACAGTTTATTCACTAAGCCCTCATTTAACGGCACTTCTTTAAAACGGTGTTCACACCACGCCTTGACTTCTGCACTGCCTAATTCAGGCCAATGTTCAACTTCAGCAAAATTTAACAGCGATAAACTACCGTTTTGGTATTTCAAAGCGGCCAATTTTTCACCACCACAGAGCATCACATGAAAACGATTAGGATAAGTCTCACTGATATTCCGTATTATGCTGGCTAAGTGTTTACCGAGCGATGGCACACCTTGTTCAAAACGGCTCACTAATAAAAACAACTGGTTTGTTTTTTCTACCCGCTCCTTGAGAATTTTTTCAAAGTCATAGTCCTTTTTAACACATTCCATTTCGCATTGTTTACCCAAATGTGCAAAGTAACTATCAGAATCCACCGTTAAACTGGCTGGCGGATGGATATGTAACACATTTTTTGGCAAATAAATCTGTTTTGCTCTGGCTAAGATGGCGTTTCGACAAGGAGGCTCATCCCAATTGGCTTGGGTTAATAACAACATGACAGGATAAGGATTAACTTGCGATAACCTTATAAAAAGCCTTTGTATATAGTCAACAAAAATCGCCTCGGCTAAATCCCCACTCAGGACATACTCTTCATAAAATCCCGCAGCTGTTAGAAATTTTTTGGTTTCTTCGTCTGTCAATCGCAAATAATCAGCACAAGCAACAACTTTGTCATGATTTTTTTTATTCGGCAAAGAACCGCTTTTCCAGTTTCCTATGGTAAGACGATCTACATCAATTTTTTGAGCAACATCATTGTTACTGGCTCTGATACGAAGCATATGGTCATTAAGTAATTTTGCAAATTTAGGCATTATTACAAGTGAACTCCAGTCAGTAAATAGATAAAAATGTTAATAGGTTTTTCAGATAATTTTAATCGCGCTTAACAATTTTGTTTAGTCCTCAAATGATTTGATGCCATTTTTGTTAAATATTGTTTAATTTTAATGAATTGCATTGCACTCAACAAATTGGCCTATTTTCAAATTTTGTCGAGGTGACATAATACGCTGCCATCAAAGTGATGAAAACCGGGATGCTTTTTGTACGCATTTTGTTGGCATTGATTTTTGTCGCGGGCTTTTAAGAATAAAGAGGCGCCTAACAAATTTTTCAGAACTTTTAACTTCAATAACCACCCCGTTTTTTCGTACAAGGTTCGCCTTGTACTCCTGTTTACAACATTGTCAAGTTAAAAAAGAACGTGAAAATAAGAGAGCCGTAGAGAGAAATCAAGTTTTTTCTCAAAATCTTCTCCCCTTCGTTGCGGGGATTGGTTTATTTTCATCCTAAAGGGGTATTTTATTGAGCCGCAACTCCGTTAATATTAGCTCCGAAGAGTCAATAGTCCAAAATGTTAAGTGCTTTGAAGAGTCAATAGTCCAAAATGTTAAGTAAAATTCCGATTTGTTTCCGTTTATCAACCTGATATTTAGCATCCCGTCGAAGGGTCAATGCCATCAAGTTAACCAAAGCGAGATGCAGGAGTCCAAGATTTATTTTGGTACTTGTACCCGTTGCGCCAAAATTTGGACTCCAGAGCTATTCTTAATGGCAGTGCGCTGACTGCATTGTTGAACCAAGACAATTTTGCGGTAACTAAAGATGGTAAATCGTAAACCATTTGTGACTTGGTATTATGTTAGTAAAGAGAGGTTGTTATGAGAAAAAAAGTAAGTAATCAGAAGTGGGGCAACCACAAGGGATTGCCCCTACGCGGTGCCATGTAGGGGCAATCCCCCGCGCAAGCCCTTTGCGGTAAAATACCGGTTTATTTGTGCTTCAGTACTTAATATGATAATTGATAATTGAAAAAGGAGTCACAGATGAGGGATATCACTAATGTGAAGTTAATTTACTTTAAGGGCTTTCTGTTTCTGCTTAGCGGTATATTGTCCTCAGTGCTAATCCTTCTTGAATATCCTACCTTGAAGATGGCTCTGCTGCTTATGGTGGCTATTTGGTGTTTTGCTCGATTTTACTATTTCGCTTTCTACGTGATTGAGCACTATGTTGATAGCAGCTATAAGTTTTCTGGCCTTTGGTCGTTTGCCCAGTATGTGCTACGCAGACGGAAGCGGGGAGATCAGGGAGATTGAGAAATGATGAACAGAGAGAGGCTGTGGCAGCGGTTATCGCGTACTATGGCGATAAACCGTCTCAATGGTTGACGTGATTTTGAAAAGGGCTGTAGCAAAGGATTGTTTCTACAATATATAATGGGCATGTAGGGGCAATCCTTTATGGTTGCCCCCAACATTTTTGAAGGTGCCTTAACTTGACACATTTCAATCAGAACCCAGTTTTTTCGTACAAGGTTCGCCTTGTACTCCTTTAAAACCCCGTTTTTTTCGTACAAGGTTCGCCTTGTACGCCTGATAATGTGAAGGTTAGGAGGAATTTTCTAGCATCATCAGTCAACCGAAACCTTATCAGGTGGCGGTTTCAAATCCTTAAAAGTCTCGTCGCGCAACCCAACTAAAACACTGTCTCCAGAAGGTGCCACTCGCAATTCTCCGTAACGGGCATTGTCATAGTATTCTGCATGTCCTTCTTGAAAGAAAAAGGACTCCGCACCTAGTCGAATTCCGCGCCCCCGTTTGCGAAAGCGAAGCAGAATTTCGTCCATCTGTAGCGGTGTTACATCGTCATAAATCCTTTTAAATTTAGCAACTTGGTTTTCATTTCGTTCTATTACCAAATAACCATCCTTTTCGGTATCGCTTAATTCAGGTAAATCGGCAATCTTGTAACGCAGTATCATATAATCCCCCTGTATTAAGGAACGGGGATCAACGGGCGCAAGTTCTAACAACACTGTTGTTCCTTCAGCAAGTAAGTGTTCTTTGTTATAAATTTCATAATTCACCAGTGCCAGCACAATCACTGCCACCGCTAAAACGAGTAGACGATACATGTTATTTTCCTTCAGTTATCAGTTATCAACAAATCCGTAAAATCCTTCAATGCGTTGTACTTACCAATCCGTAAAATCCGGAAAGAAGCTGTACTTAGTTATCAACAAATCCATCAAATCCGTCAATCCGTTGATTTTACGGATACTATCCCTAAGAAGGGATAGCATCCGTTTGGACATCAGCATCCGTCAAATCACCAATCCGTGAAATCCGGAAAGAAGTTGTACTGGTTATCAACCAATCCGTAAAATCCGGAAAGAAGTTGTACTTAGTTATCAACAAATCCGTCAATCCGTTGATTTTACGGATACTATCCCTAAGAAGGGATAGCATCCGTTTGGACATCAGCATCCGTCAAATCACCAATCCGTGAAATCCTTCAATGCGTTGTACTGGTTATCAACCAATCCGTGAAATCCTTCAATGCGCTGTACTGGTTATCAACCAATCCGTAAAATCCGGAAAGAAGTTGTACTTACCAATCCGTGAAATCCGGAAAGAAGTTGTACTGGTTATCAACAAATCCATCAAATCCGTCAATCCGTTTACGGATACTATCCCTAAGAAGGGATAGCATCCGTTTGGACATCAGCATCCGTCAAATCACTACGCTTTAGCGGATTTCGCGGCCTAAAGGATCGTTTCCTTCAACAGCGACCGAAATAGATGACAGATGACGCATTATTAAACGCAACCCCAATAACATCAACCCCGCGCTGATAAGTGTTATCGACTTCATCAATAAAGTAATATTCAAATAATAATAGTAACTGCTCAAAAAGACGGTGAGAAAAACGAGGGCAAGTCCCATCAAAACGCGATTGCCTCGCTGGAAACCCAACAACAGTATAATAATAGCGGCTATGATGCCGGGACTTTGATAGAGCAATATGCCCATTAACACAGTGGCTGCAAAAATTGCATAGCTCTGAGGAGAGAAAATCATGATCTCATTCGTGTGCAGAAGATGATATTCCAGTGCCAGTAGTATCCCCGTTAAGCCCACGGTTGAGTACCACCAATGGGTGGATGGAATGAACTCAACTTCCGGTAATATAGATAGGAGCAATACCATTTGTAATGCAACCACAAAACTATATCCCAAAGGCTGATACAATGTCTTCATCATCTCATCCGTCAGGTGGCGAGCTTCAACTATCCAGTACCACACCACGCCAACAGCCAGCAGAACGATCAGGACATGGATACCCGGGTGGATGCTGAATCTTTCAAGTAATACCAGTGCTGCCACAGTCGCTATCAAGACGGAGATAAAACGAAGAATGCTATCCCGATAAAAGCTAATCAGCACAATTTCTAGAAACCAGGTTGTTAAGGCGGCGGTTTCTATATCTGTCTCGCTACCAATTCCAACAATAAATAACACTTGCCCCGTTAAATTTAAAGCCAAGGCTAATTGTTTGAGGAATAAGCTGTTTTTCTTAAAATAATGCAATAAACTGGTGCCTATTATTAATAATAGGCCCACGATAATAAGCGAACTCGCACTATCAAGCACTTTTAACAAAACCAGAAAAGTGATAAATGGTATAACAGATATCCAAGCACTGATGGCTATCAAGGCGCTAACAAACCAAGGTGTTGGTGCGGGTTCTGAAGTACGTGTCACAGCCCTAGCAATCTGTGCCTGAGCTTCTGGTTGCAACAAGTTTTGTGTGACCAGATCGTCAAGGACAGTACGCAGTGTTGTCGATTGTTCAGCCATTATTGTGCCTCCTGTTGCCATTTGTTCGCAGTTTGCAATAACCATTTGGTTGCTAAAGCAGCCTGTCCAATAATCACAAGGGCTAAAATTAACCAAGTGAGTATCTCATTATTAGGGAGCAACTTGCCAACCAAGGTGGTAATGACTATTAGCACACCCAATAAGCAACTTGTCAGTAGTAATAAATCATGCCTTCGATAACGGTAATACCATAGGGCTAAAACAGTCACTGCGACATACGATGCCACTGCAACAAAAAACCACGGATTTGCGTGCCAAGCCGTACCTAAATAAAGAATAGCTTGCAAAGTGGGGATAATAAGAGCCGTCAAGGTTGCGCCAAATAGGATCACCCTTAACCAATGATCTCGTAACCAAGCCGCGCCTTGTGTGTATGCATATTCCCAAGCCACGGTTGCGACACCATTTAATAGAAATAAGAGTAAAAACAAGTCGGTACGTTTGTCAGAGTTAGGGGGGCTTATCACTTGTTCCCAGTAGAGAATGAGGCTAAGATTAAGCAATACCAATAACAATAACCACAGGGGGGGGAAACCACTGATGAGTACCCAAGGGATAATCAAAATAGCCCAAGTGAGAAACAGACTAAAATTATCGGCCCCCGTCTGGTAAACTTGACCATAGACTGCCAGCAGTGCGCCAAGCAATACCGCGGCTGCCAGTAAGGCGGTTTGGCTTGAAAGACGATTAATACCTCGCCGCAATGACGCAAACAGTGCCATACCCAACACGCCGGCTTCGAGTACACCAAATTTCGCAAAACGATTCATATCTGCCCAATTGTAGGCAAAGAAAAAGATGATTCCAACGAGTAATAAAGCACTACCAAGCAATAACAACATATTGTCAATAAAACGTCGCCAAGCCCCCGGGTCGGGCACAGTGCCAATCCGACGCAGCGCATATTCTAGGGCATGGTAAGTGAAATGGTTTTCCCGTGCGAGGTGGTAAAGGCGATCAGGGGTGGCAGGACTATCTAATGGATGGATTGGTGTCATAAGCATTCCTTGGTTTTATGGGTAATAGGTCATGGGCATAACGGAAATGGATAATAAAATCGTAACAGCTAAGCCCTGAAAGGGCGAATTATTATAGCCTGGGGCAACGCCCCAGGACTTAATCAAATTCCTAGGACGTTGCCTTAATCAAATTCCCAGGGCGTTGCCCTGGGCTTTAATAAAGCGCCCCGTTGGGGCTGAGTAGTTACATAAAATCAAATTCAATTCCCAGGGCGTTGCCCTGGGCTTTAATAAAGCGCCCCGTTGGGGCTGAGTAGTTACATAAAATCAAATTCAATTCCCAGGGCGTTGCCCTGGGCTTTAATAAAGCGCCCAGAAAGGGCTGAGTAGTTACCTATTTTTAGGGACTTGAGTTTTTATGCGGTGTATTATAAACGAAAAAATAATAATTTTGATTTTTTTCGCCTTTAGGCGATGTGTCATAAGCAAAATATTTAAGGTCATTTTTTGACCATCTCTATAATAAATTTATTAACTAATTAGTTTTTATGACCTATAGACGTTCAGAAATTTAGGGCAAAACCTTCAAGGTTTCCAAAACCTTGAAGGTTTATAACTGAAATTATTTATCTGAAAAACTATATTACCCATTACCCATTACTAATGATGAAAATAACCAATTTACTATTCACTACTATTTTTGTAAGTATACTCGCCACCACAAATCAAGCCATGTCACAAACGGCCGCTAATACTTATGGGCCGATTAAAACCGGTGATATGCTCTGGCATATTGCCGTTATTGTGCGTCCCGCTCGTTCTATCAGTCGCTATCAAGCGATGTTGGCTTTGCTCAAAGCTAATCCTCACGCTTTTCATATACCATGCAATTTAAACACCTTAAAAGTGGGCAAAATCTTATATATACCCTCAGGCGCCGAAATGCAAGCATTGAGCCATGCTGAAGCGGTTAATGAATTTAATCGACAATATCAACAATGGAAAGCTTCTCGTGAACAACGACAACCTATTGTTTGTCCGCAGCCTTTAGCCCCACCCGTCGCTGAGCTAGAGAAACAGCGCCAACCCGTCACTAAAAGCGCATCTATTCCCATAACAAGAATACCGGCAACCCATTTGCCCCATTCCCGAAACGAGGTCGCAAACCCGAATCAAGAAACGACTGAAGCAAGTGAAGTAGCAAACTCGAACCCAGAAACCGCATCGCCACCCTTAACGCCGTCTATTTGGGAGAATGTGCTGGTTTGGTTTTCTACGCCGTTATCTTTGCCAATAATGATTGCTGTGTTGATGACTGTCTTACTGTTTATGGCATTTGTCATTGGTTGGCGATTGCAAAAATATGTCGTTAATCAATCAGTTGCAAACAAAAATCAGTCGCCTGATGCGCCGGTTGAAAAAATGCCTTCGTCACCCGCCAATACTTCAACAATCCATAAACAGCATGACGAGATTGGGGCTAACAATAGCGTTTCTGCGACTGAAATGGCAACCGCTCCTGTCAACCAAAGTAGTGGGATGAAGGAAAAACTTGATAATGTGAGGGCTTATCTCGCAGAAGATGAAGCCCAGATAACTGATAAATTGTTGCGGGAAGT
>QNER01000024.1 GCA_003646175.1 Candidatus Parabeggiatoa sp. nov. 1 | reverse complement strand
TATTATTATAGCCTTTCAAACGCCCCAGGTGCTGAAAGGTTGGTTTTTGCAAGTTCCCAGGGCGTTGCCCTGGGCTTTAATAAAGCGCCCAGAAAGGGCTGAGTAGTTACAAAACCTCAAAATATTTTGGCTTCGTTTCACCTTTAGGCGGTACATTTCCCACAACCACATCGATTCCATTTTTTCTGAAAGTCAACACGATAACTCGTGCAAAATCGCTCCAATATCCGGATCACTCAATTGTTGGAAACGTCCAGTTATAAACCTTCAAGGTTTTGGAAACCTTGAAGGTTTTGCCCTAAAAAATTAACAGTTTATTTTTGAGTAGTCCCTACAAACAGGTGGTGGTATTAAAAATCAATGAGTTACAAAAATGAGTTGGCCGTTCATGCCTAATGAATAAATGAACACTGCTCAGTAGTTTGAGAATTGCGATTTTTTTAGGTTTAATCATAAATTTAGGTAGTGCTGCAATGTGGACTCCACCCACATGTCAGGAATACATATATTTATTATGGCTATTAGACGGTTTAAACTCCATTGGTTTGTAGGGACTACCCATAAATTGAACTTTTCAAAACTATTAAGTAACTCTTTAAATTGGTTTGAAGTGTATAGTTTTTCAGATAAATAATTTTAGTTAGAAACCTTCAAGGTTTTGGAAACCTTGAAGGTTTTGCCCAAATCAAACAAACCACCGTCTCATTAATTCCACTTGAAAGCAATAGCCGTTACCTAACGCTTCGATTAATTCACGTTGCAACAAATTCGTTATCGTCGCTTCAAATTCATCAAAACAGTGTTCTCGCAAAGTGTCTTTACAAAGTATCTGCCCTTCTCCATGTACCGCTAAAAATCGTAACATCGCTGAGCCTTTTTTAGTGACTTGATTATTGGCAATATCGGCAAAAAAGAAGCGCCCATGTTGTAACGCGCCCGGAATCGCCGCTTCTACGTCTCTCACTTCGGCAAGGCGACGCTCATTAACATGTTGTTTATTTTTGAGCGTGACGATTTCTGCACAGATCAGTTGTATTAAAGCCGGGTGACAGCGCGTGAGTTCTAAAACCCGTCGGCTGGCAGCGTCTTCATAGCGAAGGGCAAAGTCTTTAACGGGTTGTTCTATCAGTTGCAAGGCTTCCGGTGCTTGTAAATAACCGATGTGTACCGTTTGTACATTAATTAAATAACTCGCCCATCGCTCAAATTCGTCCAAAGTGTGTGAACCTGACAGGAGAATTTTTATGCGTGAGCGGTGTTGAATAATATGACGAAACATGCCAAGCACTGATTCTTCATCCAACAACCCTTTGTTGAAAATATGCTCTAACGCACTAAATTCGTCTAAAATCAATAACATCGTTTGATTCATATCAAGATGTTGTTCTATTTCATCTAACCACTCATCAAAACTGGTAAAAGGATCAATACTCAAATGTTCTCGCGTTAAGGGCGGTAATGCCATCTCACGATGACGTTTGGCAGAAGCCAGTATGGCGCGACTGATGTTATATAAAAAACCCGCATAGTCTTTGGCTAAAGAAGCGGGGCCTTGTAAATCGACAAACAGTGGAATAATCCGCCAAGGTAATAATTTACCTAAGTTATTGAGTAATGACGTTTTCCCAGTGCGGCGTTGTCCATAGAGTAATAGTGGCGGACAACGACTGTCCAGTAATAATCGTTCAATGCGTTCACTGACATCGCTACGGCCGACAAAAATTTCTTGATGCTCTGTGAGCGGAATACCAATGATATAGGGATTGATGATTTCTTGACGACTTTCTACAGCTTCACTGAGGGTACGCACATAATCAGCGATAGTTTGTCGCCATGTCTCGGCAATTGGGCGAAACCGGAGCGCGTAGGGTTCTGAGGAACGAGTCAGTTCTCGTAATAAACCCTCTAAGCGTTCTTCCACCGCATCTAGGGCAAGGCGTTGATTATAATGACTTTCTTGTGCTAAGGCTGCCTTCACATCACGGCTAACGCGACTAAAAGTACGCAGCAAGGAACTGACTGGGCCTTTCAGTTCGCCAGCCGCTAGATGACGGTGGGCATTGCTGATGGCGATGACATGGGTACAACTTTGTAGCCGTCTCGCATCTAACTCAATTTGTGCTTCTTTCGCAGCCCACTTTTGGGCGGTACTGCTTAAATGTTCTATAGCGGCCTTTCCTTCCACCGGGTTACGTTCCGCTACCATCACTAAGTAACTTTCCAAACCAAACAGGCGTATATATTGGTGTTCATCCCAAAATGCTGAATGCCAGTGGAGTAGACTGGTTTGACTTTCTATCCGTTTTTCATCGGCGTGATGAAGCAAGAGATTCCATGCCGCTTGGAAAGGATAAAATAGCAACGGTCGCCACCATAAGGTGGTCATGCCTAATAATAAGACGGCTAAGCTCAATAAAATTAAAAGCAACGAGTCACGTCCGGTAATCAGCGCAAAAATGATATACACGCCGGCACTACCCAAAATGCCTGCGATAACACCCGCCCAAGGGTTAGCAATGCGTTTCGCTAACACGTAGGGGAATGCAAATAACAACATGTAAAGCATCGCATTTTCGATACCGCCATGTAGGCCGATGAGCCATGGTTTCAGGTAAATCGAAGTGTATAATACGTTTTTAAGTAAGGTAAATAAGCCAAGAAATAGCCCGGCACCCACTCCCAACAATAAACTTTGTCGCCAACGCCAAGTCAAAAAAAACCAAATCAACGCAATTGAGAGACTAAAAACGCCAACAATCAGTCCATCGTAAGCCAAAACGTATAATGTACCAGTTTGCATCCAAGCGGCACTGCGTGCTAATACACTCATCAGTCCAATGACTAAAAACACTCCAACGGCACTGATGAGTCCCCCAATCATAATACTGCCAATTTGGCGATATTGTGGATGACTGTAGGGTGTAATGGTGGTGCTATACATTGCACGTCCGGCTTGACTTGCCGTAAAGATGCCTAACAAGACTATCCACAACGCTCTTGGATCAGTATTTTGAAGTGTTATTTGTAAATCGAGTACACTGAGCATAACAGCAATGGCAATATTTTTAGCCATGCTGAATACCAGCATGTTATCCCATTCGTCAAGGGTAAATTCACTGATATCTACCATGCCAATTGGTAAACTCAGCAAAATACCACCAACTATCCCTGCCATAATGCCATAAGCCAACGACACGGTAAGGCTACCCAAGATACCCCCGACGATACTGAATAACAAAGCATAACAACTCACAAAGATAAGGATTTCCCCCGGCGCATCTAACAACCACAAACACAACACAACAATGCCACTCACCCATATTGCGCATAATCCATGTCCTAAATAAAGCAATTTTCGTAAAGCGACTTGTTGCCAGTGATGCGAATTCAAATGGGCAAGGGCAAAATCGGGCGACAAGTCAGCGTCAATATTCGCGATATAACGCCGCCAAGCTGACGGTTTAAACATGAGCCAAGCCACAATAGTAAGACTTGCTAAAACTGGATTTTTTGGTAATAAATTTTCTTTGGGTAATTCTTCCAAAGCCGTTTTTTCCATCATTTTTGGTAATAGTGTTAATTAGGAGAAAGGGGATCGCTCCAAGGGGATCGCTCCAAGATGTTTCTATAGTTGCGTGTAATGAACAAAACCTCAAAACCTACCCCCTTTTTTTTCTCACAAGGTTCTATGGTGGGCAACAAAAACACGTTGCCCACCCTACATTAACTGGAAATCCATAGGACACAAACCGGGGATAAAATTCGAGGTTGTACAGGTTTTACAACCCCGTCCACAACGTTTCATGACATCTGAATGATCAGGCAACCAGTTTCAAGTGCCAAGCCCACTTTTGATAAAGGGACGTTGCTGCAAATAACTTACGCAATAAACAGCGACAGATACTATCCCTTGGAGGGATAGCATCTGTATCGCGCCTTGGAGCGATCCCCTTGTACCGATCCCCTTTCCCTTACAATTTTTGTTCAAGTAAATACCGGTACGGTTTCATACGCTGCAAAGCTTCAGCTTGCCAAGTGTTGTCGTGCCTCCCCTCTTCCTGTGCAACTAACCGTGAGTGACAGAGAATTTGTAGTAAGGCGGGCCAACGTCCACTTTGTTTCATTATCCATTCAATATCTTTCTTTTGAAAAGGTTGCGGTGAACTGGTGATCAATTCCAAGGCCTCTGGTTCCGTCAACGGGTCTAAATTTAAAACATGCCCAAAAATATTGAAAAACGGAGAAGGTTTATTATCGTCAAATAGTATTTCTTCTGGGGCTTGATGGGCGGTAAATAGAAATCCGATCATACCTCCTGCATGATTACTTCCCAAAGAACGCATACCCCACCAAAATTGTTCATCAAGATCGGGGGACGCTAAACCGGCATTAATTTCATCTAATAAAATCAGCGTTGGAAATTCTAAATATTGATCAAGGATTTCCATAAAACTGACTAAATCAGTCGGCTCTGGCACCGGCAGATCGATTTCTATCAAAATATGCCGCAGTAAACTTTCTTGATAACACATGCGCGGATCTTGAAAATCTACAAACACCCACTGATAACCAGGTATTAACCAATTATTAGGTTGTCCAAAGCGCAGTTGTTCGGCTGGGGTGTCAATGATGCGGCGCAAATAATGCAGTAAGGAGGTTTTACCACTGCGTTTTAAGCCAACGATAGCGATATGCTGTAAAGGCATGTATTTCCAAACATCAAAAACACGTTTGAGTATATATTCACGTCCAAAGAACTGGCGTGGCTCGGTAATCGGCGGCCCAACAACAAAAGGACTACTGTGCCAAGAAGCGAGAGAAATAGGCAAAGTCGGTAGAGTTAGCGTGGGCTGTTCCTCCTTTTCCGGCTGAAATTCCGCCGCCTGTAGTAATTCATTGCGTTCTTTGAAACTTAAGTCAAGGTGATCGGCAATGCGTTGCACTTCATCGCGTTCAAGTGGTAAGCACACATCATCCGTCATCCATTCTATTAAAATATCGCGACGTACTTTGAGTTTCCTAGCTAATTCGGCATTGCTTATGCCGCTGCGTCTTATATAGGTTACTAGTAAATCAGCAAATGAGGGCATGGAGAGTGTCTTTTTATGGTAATTGTTAATGAGTCCGGAACAAAAAAAACCTGAGCGATAGTGTTATTTCGATTTCTCGGTTGAGGTTTTTGTACGCAAAAATATGAACCAAGAAAGGAGAAATTTTAATATTTGATTATGACCAAAATATTTATTGCTCAAACGAAATGACATAAGTACCTAGGAGTCTGTCGGACTTGTTGAGTTAAATTATTGATTAATAAGTGAATTTTAAAGAAGTTCAAAAATTAATAAATCAATAAAAACAATAATTTAGTGATTAAGTCCGACAGACTCCTAGCACCCTGTCAACTTGGTTTTGACGGGTAAAATACTTAGCTCAGGAGTCCAAACTTTAGTTTGGAAGGTCCAAGATAAATCTTGGACTCCTGTACCCGTCAATATCACTTTTACAAGGCACTAGCCAAAAATTGTTCAGGCACTCATTAAGTCATTTTTAATTAAGTCATTTAACAGAATAATAAAAATATAAAAATGAATAGCAGGTTAAAATGTGTAAACATTCGCTGATAACGAATAATAGAAGGTATAAAATGAAGTTATTTATATATCAATAAGTTATGTAATAAGTGTAGAATCTCTTGTGGTTTAACATCAAAACCAATTTCAAAATCCATTTTTTATCAGAGCATAAGACATAATTGATTAGTTTTTACATTAGGTTTATTCGCGGCTCAAAATTCGCTATCAGCGAAATTGGCGACGGTATTGATTTATTATCAACAAATTCCCGGCACCTTAATGTTTTTTTCAAGGGCAAAATTTTTCGCAAATGGCTATATCAACCGTATATTCATTTATTTTTGCTTTGTTTCGCTGGTGACTTTCCTGCTCAAGTTTTCTAAAACCACGCTCTGAGCGTATAGTATATAATTCATTTTATGCTAAACATGGAGTGATGCTCAATTTTTTTTTGCCCAAAAAACTTGAGTCTGGCTCACAATTTGGGCGTTTTCGATCCCACGTTTTTTGATAGTCCCCACAAACCAATGCAGGTGAGTTTAGATGGCACACGTAAAAAAACCAAGCCTTATATATCTGAACACTGTTCAATGAATGGACGCTAACAGGCGGGCTTTGCAACTCACTGATTTTTAAGACCAGCATTGCTTTGGAGGGACTATCAAATAACAAAATATACAAGACTACCCACTGTTAATTTGCATTACCCATTATCAATGGCCCATAATTGATTTGAAAGATGGGCGATAGCATTTTTTATCGTAGTGATCAAAAAGTGGTTGAAAAGCGTCTTTGATTTCCGATTTTTTCAAAAAGTTGGTCCCCCCAGTATTTTAGTGGGCGGGCATCGGATTTATCATCTCCTTTAATCTCTGGTTGATTATTACAATTCATGGTTTTATTAGGGTTTTAGAAAAAATGTCCAAAATCATGGATCGCCCGTCTAGTAGGATTTTACTGTTATTACTAGGAGTAAAATTATAAATTATGTTTAGATTACCCATATTAGTTTTATGTATAACCACTTTTATCGGTGCTGTATCAGCCGCCGATATGGTAGTGGTTAATTCCGAGGGCACCCTGCCATTTTCTGAAGGACAATTACTCAGCAGTGACATGCCTCTCAATCTGCTTGAAGAAGACAAACTCACTGTGGTGTTTGCCAGCGGTGGCGCAAACACAGTAACAGGCTCATATCAGGGTCAGTTAACAGACCCCTTACCAAACCATGAGGCTGACCCCCATTTGGTCACTGCCATAGCTAACCACTTGACCAAGAACAACAAATTTCGCAGCATGGTGGTAATTAGTTCCAATACCAAGTTATTCCCAGTAGGGCAGTTGCTCAACAGTCACAATGATCTCAATTTGCCGGCCGAGACCAAAATCACGGTGGTGTTTGACAGCGGTAGCGTACAAAAGGTGACTGGCCCGCATTGGGGCCCACTAACAGACCCCTCTTTAAACACTGAGGCCAATCTCAACTTAGTGACGGCCTTAGCGACATTATTGACAGAGCCAAAGGTCCCCCATCGCGGCCAAAAATCTAACGGTCAAAAACTTGACAACATTTGGTGGGTGGATGTTAGCGCACACAAACGCTTTTACTGCGTTGCCCCTTTTTCAAACGACGTGATTTTGTGGCGGCCTGAGGATCAAAGCCAAGGTGCCAGCCGCCTTGTCATCAAACATAAGCGCACGGGGCAAAAAACGACAGTGGTTTGGCCTGCTCGTCAAACGACGCTGGAATGGCCAGAGCAGTTGCCCATCGTCTATGGCGATACTTACTTAATAAGAGTAAAACCCCGCAAAGGCTCACCCTCCTTCAAAAAATTGGTATTGTACCAATTACCCAATAGTTTACCCACTAAATCACATAAAGTCGTTTGGATGGTAGGCCGAGGTTGCATTCCACAGGCGAATTTGCTGTTAGCAAGTCTGTTCTAATTAATTCAATAGGACAAAACCTATTTAGGACAAAACCTTCAAGGTTTCCAAAACCTTGAAGGTTTCTAACTGTATTTAGGGTAAAACCTTGAAGGTTTCTAACTGTATTTAGGGTAAAACCGTAAAGCGTTGCAAAAACCTTGAAGGTTTCTAACTATTTAGGGCAAAACCGTAAAGCGTTGCAAAAACCTTGAAGGTTTCTAACTTGGTGTGCAAAAACTTTTTTGTACACAAAAACTTTAGTCTCGAAACCAAGTTTTTTGAAAAAGCTTGGTTTCTCCCCATCTTTTTTCCACAAAACAAATGGGAAAATTGCCTATTTATAGTTCTAGAGAACAACCAACATGAAAAAGTTTTTTCTGTTCATTAGTCTATTGATTTTTTGCGGGTATCTGTATCTACCAAGCCAAGCGTGGAGTTATCCCTATAGCGATATTTATGTTTTTGGGGATAGCCTTTCTGATACCGGACGGTTTTTTGAGGCCACCGGTTTACCGCCGGCCCCTTATTTTGAGGGTAGGTTGAGTAACGGCAAAGTGTGGGTAGAACACCTGGCCTTTTTTTTGGGCTTGACCTATAACCCACAAACCAATTTTGCGTGGGCGGATGCCACCACGGGTACAACTAACGGTTGGAGCGAGGATTTCCCGGGGTTGCAACAGCAAATAGACACGTATATCGAACCGACAGATGCAGCGGTTGCGGATGCCTTATATGTGGTTTGGGCTGGCCCTAATGATTTTCTGGATGGCGTGACAAATCTTGACGAAGCGATTACGACTGCGGTCACCAATATTGTTACGGCCGTGACAAAGTTACGCCAACACGGGGCCCTGCATATATTGGTGCCTAACCTGCCCGATCTGGGCAAATCGCCCAGAAGCCTGGCAGATGGTAATAGCGTTGCGATGACCGAATTGTCGCTCGCCTATAATCAAGCACTGGCTAACGCGCTGCAATCACTTGAAGTGACGCAAGTTGATATGCCAACAAGTTTAGAAATACTGACTGATTCAAAAAGCATTGTTGATCCAACGTTTGTAACGTTGACTAATTTCACGGAGGCTTGCTTGAATTTAAAATCATTCAGTCTTTGTGACACGCCTGATAATTATTTTTATTGGGATGATCTTCACCCCACCACGGTTGGCCATAAACTTATCGCGTTATTCTTTTATGCGGCTGTCGCTGAACCGACTTATGAGTTATCTGATGAGCCACTTCTTAAGCTGCCGGTTGTTGAGGTGATCAGCGATGCGGGTAAACAGTTTATTTTTGATGTCTGGCTGTTCGATTACTTTTCTAATAGCGGATTAGTTTTGGTGGTTAATGGAAACACCCTGCAAATTGCGAAACCACTTGGAGATATGATAACTTTGCCAAATGGTTATCAATATCCCACTTTTGAAGAGTCCACCGGCATTTTGCATTTGCCGATTGTACATTTGATTGAGCCGAACATCGGAAGTGATGGTTCGTTTGATTGGGAGTTTTTGGTAAAATATCGGGCCGATTTCACATTAATGCCAAATACGTTGGGATATCCTTTTAAAGCACCGCTGTTTGAGTTGACTGAGGCGGTGCTTTTGGCGGATTGATTTTGTTATACTTACCATAACACATTATCACGCTTTTCGTACAAGGTTCGCCTTGTACTCCTGATAAATCACGCTTTTCGTACAAGGTTCGCCTTGTACTCCTGAGAAGCTACGTATTCGTACAAGGTTCGCCTTGTACTCCTGATAATATGTTATAAGATTGCTAATTCGTTTTTTTCGTAAATTCGTTGTACTATTATTTGGTTGTACTATTATTTAATCGTTGTACTATCTATTTAATTTTTAAGGAGATCACTTCATGAAAAAACTGTTTGTGTTAGTTGCTTTACTCTTGGCTGGCAACCCAAGTTGGGGGTTTGATTTCAAATTGCCGGCTGATCAATTTGGGAAAGCGAATCTGATCTTTTCCCAATCTCTATCCCGTTTAGAATCCGTTTTGGATGCCAAACGGGAAAATTTCGAGCTGATTAGGGATTTCAGTGCCCGCAACCGCTACCGGAAATACAGTCGTCCAGTCGGGCGGTTGGATATGTTGATTGAAGATCGCTATGGTGCTCGAGGGACAAGTACGTGTACGGCTTCGATTATCTCCGAGACGTATATCTTGACTAACTATCATTGCATCCCGGGCAATGAGCCGGGGGCAAAGGTGGTTCGAGCGGAATTACGCATGGGATTTTTAAGCACTTATGACACTGGTAATACATACGCAGTTCGAGTATCGCCAGTGGAACGTTCCAAAAACTTGGATTACGCCATTTTAAAGGTGTCTGGTAATCCGTCACGTCAGTATGGAAAAGTGCAGTTGGTTTTGCGCGATCCGGATCCCAGTGAAGAATTATTTATCATCCATCATCCGGCGGGGAAACCCAAACGTGTTACCAGACGGTTGTGTCGAGCCACGTCAACAAGAACCGTTGCTGGTACGAATATGCACCACCGTTGTGATACGATGCCGGGCAGTTCTGGTTCGCCGATTTTTTCCGATAACGATATGGCTTTAGTGGGATTACACTATGGCGGTGGCTTAAGTTCTGATACCGGCAGTTACAATTCGGCCAAACGAATGACCAAAATCCGTCGCCAGAGCAGCATTATTCAAGGAATGCTGAATGGTAGTGTTACGGCTCCGCAAACACAACCTTCCGCTAGTCGTCGGGAAACTCTGACACCAGGTAAGGTATTTCGTGACCGCTTACGCGATGGCGGTTATGGGCCTGAGATGGTGGTGATTCCCGCCGGTTCTTTCCAAATGGGGGACCTTCAGGGTGACGGTGATTCTGATGAAAAACCGGTGCATTCTGTGTCTGTAGCGCGTTTTGCGATGGGGCGTTATGAGGTGACAGTCGGTGAATATTTGCGTTTTGTTCAGGCGACTGGCCGTCATGCCCCTGAATGGCAGGAAGCGGGTAGCCAATATAACATTCAAACTGGAACGAGCAACCACTATAAAAAAATAGGTAGTGCTTTGACGAATGAAAATCACCCGATAGTGGGTGTTTCTTGGGACGATGCCACAGCTTATGCAGTGTGGCTAAGTCAGCAAACTGGGCATACCTATCGTCTGCCAACCGAGGCACAGTGGGAATACGCCGCTCGTGCTGGCACAAAAACGAGGTATTGGTGGGGTAATGACATTGGCTCCAATAAAGCCAATTGTTCTAATCGTTCTTGTGGTGATAATTTTGAATATACAGCACCGGTTGGTTCTTTTAGCCCCAATCCTTTTGGATTGTATGACACCGTGGGCAATGTCTGGGAGTGGACATGCTCTGAGTACAATGCCAAATATAATGGTAAAGAACGTAAGTGTATTAGTCAGAAAAGCGGCAGCCTTCGTGCGCTCCGCGGTGGTGCGTGGGACGGCAGGCCGGGGAGCGTGCGGGCTGCGAACCGTGGCAGGAACTCGCGTGACAACCGCAACAGCAGGGTGGGGCTTCGCCTCGCCAGGCTTTAGTTTTTGATTTTTGGTTTTTGAGTTTTGGCCGCTTTTGTTTTGGGGTTTTGTTTTTTTTGTAAATCCGTTTAGACCAAAAATCCGCTGTACTCTTTTTTGATTTTTTTTGTAAATCGGTTGATTCCGTCAATCCGCTGTACTCGCTTTGGATTTTTTTTTTGGTAAATCCGTTGATTCCGGAAAGAAGCTGTACTTTGCCCGCACGAAGTGCGGGCCCTGTAAATCGGTTTAGACCAAAAATCCGCTGTACTGGCTTTTGATTTTTTTTTGTAAATCCGTTTAGACCCAAAATCCGCTGTACTGTTCTGTACACAGCACGGGCTGCGCAATAACGACAAGGATTGTATTTTAGAAAGGATTTATAAGAAGGGAGTATCTAAGGAATTTCACAAGTCAAAGTTGACGGATACTATCCTTAAGAAAGGATAGCATCCGTTTCGTTACATTAATTAATTTCACAAGTCAAAATTGACGGATACTATCCTTAAGAAAGGATAGCATCCGTTTCGTTAATTTTCTGAGAAAAAGTATGTATAATTAGTGAGTGCCAATTCGTTGATTTCTGGGATTCGTTGTACTCAACTGACAGATGGAGTTGGCCGACTCCTAAAACCCACCCGCATTTCTGCATCAGTAACTCCTTTCCCCTTGCCCCTTTCCCCTTGCCCCTTCTTCGCACAAATCAGCAATAATACATTGTTCACACTGTGGTTTGCGCGCGATGCAGGTATAACGCCCGTGCAAAATTAACCAGTGGTGTGCATCTTGTTGATATTGTTGAGGAATACTATTTAACAATTGCTTTTCAACTTCACTCACCGTTTTGCCGGGTGCTAAGCCGGTGCGATTGGCAAGCCGAAAAATATGGGTATCGACAGCGATAGTCGGTTTACCAAAGGCGGTGTTTAAAATCACATTGGCAGTTTTGCGCCCTACCCCCGGCAAAGCTTCTAAAGCGGCACGCTCAGACGGCACGGCCCCGCCATGTTGTTTTATCAATAGCTCACAGGTTTTAATGATATGACGGGCTTTGGCATTATACAAGCCAATGGTTTTGATATATTCCCGCAGTCCCTGTTCGCCTAAAGCCAGTATTGCCGCTGGTGTGTTGGCAACTTTGAATAACAGTGCGGTGGCTTTGTTGACACTTTTATCGGTGGCTTGAGCAGAAAGCATGACTGCTATTAACAATTCAAAATGGGTGCTATAATTTAGCTCAGTTGTCGGGTGCGGGTTTTGTGCTTGTAAGCGGGCAAACAGGGTGTGGCGTTGTTTAGTATTCATTTTAATGTTTCTTCAGTTGAGTCACAGCGGATTGACTGAAGTCATAAGGATTTTTTCTGGTCCTCACGCGCTGCTACTCGTGGTATGGTATCCTTACAAACTGATGGTGGCACTGATTTTTGGTGAGCAAGCAAATCTAAGACACGCCTACCCACTTGCCTCCCTTAACGCTAATGGCACGCACGATAGCCAGGTAGTTACACTGGCTATATTAACGTCGCCCCGTTGGGGCTTTAAAACCAGGGGCAACGCCCCTGGAACTTAATTCCTTAATTCCTATCGTGCGTGCCATTAGCCTTAACGCTTATCCCGACTACTTAAGTGTAGGGTGGGTAAAGTCTTTTTTTTTGCCCACCCTACAAAATATTCTTTGAGATAGATATTCAGAAAAATATTTAAGGCAAAACCTTCAAGGTTTCCAAAACCTTGAAGGTTTCTACCAATCGCCATTAGCCACTTTTTTGTGCAAAAAAAACTTTAACCCTTTAGCCATTATCAATTCACCAAAATTTGTTAAATCCCGTTTTACTCGACTTTACAAGTTTTTAGTCTGACAATAATAACTTCAATGCGATTGTATATGAAAAGATTAAAATCGTTAACGGAAAGCGATTGTAAGTTATAGGTTTTTGAAATCCTTTTTTATATACAATCCTTGTAGTTTAGTTTTAGAAAAAACTTGCGAGTCGAGTTTTATACTCTGTTCAATATAATTAAATCAAGCCTTAGTGCCATTATGCTATTATGTCCGCTCCGCTATACACCCATCGCCGATTATTGGCCTGTGATCTGTGTGAATTACTTGAAACTTATCTTGATCCAGCACAGGTAAAAGAAGTTTATCGTGCTTATTTATTCAGCGCGGAAGCCCACGAAGGTCAAACACGGAAATCAGGCGAACCTTATATTTCTCACCCCATTGCAGCGGCCTATATTTTAGGTCAAATGCACATGGATACTCAAACGCTGTGCGCTGCACTCTTGCACGATGTCATTGAAGATACGAATATTTCCAAGGACAAACTGGGCAGCGAGTTTGGTCAGCTAATTGCCGACTTAGTTGATGGCGTTAGCAAATTGTCTTCAATGCAGTTTAAAACCCGTGAACAAGCGCAGGCTGCCAGTTTTCGTAAAATGTTGCTGGCAATGAGCCGCGATATTCGCGTTATCATTGTTAAACTGGCAGATCGCTTGCACAATATGCGGACTTTAGAGGCGATGAAGCCGGCCTCGCGACGACGTATTGCTCGCGAAACCTTGGACATCTATGCACCGATTGCCCACCGCTTAGGGATGAATGCAATGCGTATTGAGTTAGAAGAACTCAGCTTTTCGGCACTCTATCCATGGCGCTATCAAGTGCTGACACATCGTATCAAAACAATATATAACAAGCGTGCCGAGTTTTTCCACACGATTAAAACCAATATTGAACAATGTCTCGCCAAACATCGTATCAATGCTCAAGTACACCTGCGCCACAAACATTCTCACGGTATTTATTACCAGATGCGCGAGAAAAAACGGACAACATCGGTTAACAAGAGAAAAACCTTTTCTCAACTCACCAATGTTTGTGCATTACGGATTATTGTTGAAACCGAAGATGCCTGTTATCGTGCGCTTGGTATAGCACACAGTCTTTATAAACCAGTGTTCGAACATTTTAAAGATTATATTGCTATTCCCAAAATCAATGGTTATCAATCCCTACATACCGTATTATTTAGTCCTCATAGCGTATTGATTGAAATTCAAATCCGTACTGCTCAAATGCACAAATTGTCAGAAACCGGCATTACCGCTTATGGATTAGATCATTTCGATCATAATCACAACAATGAACCTTGTTACCATTCTCATTGCCAGCGTGCGACTGAATGGTTACATGAACTGTTAGAAATGCAAAAAAGTACCACTGATTTACTGGAATTTTTGGAGCATGTCAAAACCGATTTATTCCCTGATGAGGTGTATGTCTTTACACCCAAAGGAAAAATCATGCAGTTACCCAAAAATGCGACTCCCATTGATTTTGCTTATGCAATATATAGCGATGTTGGCAATCAGTGCATCGCGGCGAAGAGTGACAATCAATATATTTCCTTGTCTACGCCATTAGTGAGTGGTCAAACGGTTGAGGTGATGACTGCGACATGGGCACGGCCTCATCCAAGTTGGTTGAATTTTACGGTCAGTGCTCGGGCCCGTAGTCACATTCGGCATTTTTTGAAAACGCTCCGATATGACGAGGCGGTACGTTTAGGAAGACGCATGTTGGACAGAGAATTAGCGAGCTATTCCTTATCGGTACAACAGCTCAGCGAAGAACAAAAGAGTCATTTGCTGAAAACTTTTAAAGTCGATAACCTAGATGCGCTACTCGCGGAAATTGGCCTTGGTGATCGTATGGCCTTGATTGTCGCCTGTCAATTTGACCCGCAGTCAGATTCGTCAATCAAACAACGCACCGTCAATAATAAACATAATCCTTTGATTATAAAAGGAACGGAAGGCATTTTAGTGAATTTTGCCCGTTGTTGTCGGCCTATTCCGGGTGATGAGATTGTTGGCTTTGCCAGTGCCGGCCGAGGGATTATTATTCATACGGCCACCTGTAGACATGTCATTCGATACCGTCAGTGGCCCGAAAAATTATTGGCCGTGGAATGGGAAACTGAAATTAAAAACGATTTTTTGGCTGATATTCACGTTGATGTGCATGATAAGCGAGGCGTTTTAGCGACTGTCGCGGCTGGCATCGCCAATATGGGCAGTAATATTGAACATGTTTCTAATGAAAACAGTGACGGACAAGGTACCCTTCAGTTTGGTATTTCAGTGCGAAATCGTACTCATTTGGCAGATATCATGCGACATTTACGACGATTTGAAAATGTGACTCGTATTCATCGTAGCAAAAACTAACCCTCTCAGTTTGGAGTGCAAGATTCATCTTGCACTCAATAAAAAATAAATAAATCATATGGAAGCAATTTACGAACCTTTGAATAATTCTTTACAACATGTTGGTTCCTTGATGGATGCTGCTGAGGCACATGGGCTGTTGTGTGGTTTATTATGTACCTCTCAAGCAATTGAAGATGATGTGTTGTTTAAACATGTCCTTGGTGAAACCGCGGTTGAAGACGGCTTGGCTACAGAATGTCAGCAACAATTATGGCTAGTGAAAAACTACACCTTAGAGCAATTAAACTCTCCTAACTGTGAATTTATGCCATTATTGCCAGCGGATGATATTTTGTTGCCAGAGCGCGTTCAAGCATTAGGCGGTTGGTGTGAGGGATTTTTGTATAGTTTAGGACTGGCAGAAGTTAAGACAGAAGTTTTGCCCGATAACGCGAGAGAATTTATTAATGATCTCGTCTCAATATCACGAATTGCACCCACAGATGAGAGTGAGAAAAACGAACAAGATTATATGCAAGTGATTGAATATATCAAAGTTGGCGTAATGGACTTATATGAAGAACTGACTCAAATGGCTGAATAATATGGACAAGAGCGAATTTGAATCCCGCCGTCAAAAATT
This sequence comes from Candidatus Parabeggiatoa sp. nov. 1, assembly GCA_003646175.1. Classification (GTDB taxonomy): domain Bacteria; phylum Pseudomonadota; class Gammaproteobacteria; order Beggiatoales; family Beggiatoaceae; genus Parabeggiatoa. The sequence continues at coordinate 5,022 of QNER01000024.1, read as the reverse complement.
AATGGATATCATGGGTAAAGGCAGTATGGCTATTTTACCCGCTGCGCCATCGCTGATACGCAATCGTGATGTGTATTATCCTTACCGTCAGGACAGCAATTTTTACTATCTGACGGGTTTTCCAGAACCAGAAGCCCTTGCCATCATCATTCCGCAACGTGAACAAGGACAATATATCTTATTTTGCCGCGAAAAGAATCACGATCAAGAAACGTGGCATGGCAACCGCGCCGGTTTAGAAGGGGCTTGTGAAATCCATGGTGCTGACGATGCGTTTCCTATCACTGACATTGATGACATCGTGCCCAGCTTGATGGAAAGTTGTCGCCGCTTATATTATCCGATGGGTTATTATCAGGCATTTGATAATCAAATCATGGGATGGATGAATCAATTGAGATATCGCGTCCGCGCAGGGGTAGTTGCCCCCAGTGAAATGGTTGCTTTAGATCAGGTACTGCATGAAATGCGTTTGTATAAAACGGAGGCTGAAATACAAGCCATTCGTGCTGTCGTTGATGTGACTATCCGCGCCCATAAACGTGCCATGCAATTTTGTCGTCCCGGCTTATATGAATATGAGATAGAAGCGGAAATCATCCATGAATTTTTGCAAAGTGGCTGTCGATCCCCCGCGTTTCCCCCCATCGTGGCGAGTGGCAAAAATGCGGGCATTCTTCACTATACTGACAACAATGCGATACTCAATGATGGCGATCTGCTCCTGATTGATGCGGGGGCTGAGCTTGACTACTATGCTTCTGATATTACCCGGACTTTTCCGGTTAATGGGCATTTTACGAAACCACAAACAACCATTTATGAACTGGTACTCAAAGCCCAACGAGCGGCACTGAGTAAAATTTATCCTGGCAATCAGTGGAACGAACCGTATCAAGCTGCAATTGAAGTCGTGACTAAGGGATTTATCGAACTGGGTTTACTTGTTGGCAAGTTTAATGCGTTGATAGAAGAAGAGGCTTACAAACGTTTTTATATGCTGCGTATTGGACATTGGTTAGGCATGGACGTACATGATCCGGGTGACTACAAAGTTGATGAACTCTGGCGAGAATTAGAGCCTGGCATGGTAATGACAGTCGAACCCGGTATTTATATCCCTGCCCAAGAAGATATTCCTGATGAATGGTGGAATATTTGTGTTCGCATTGAGGATGATGTGTTAATAACGGAAAACGGGCATGAAGTGTTGACGGCGGATTTGCCTAAGACGGTGGCGGAGATTGAGGCATTGATGACGGGGGAAGCACATTTTACTGGAAGTACAACTTCTTTCCGGAAAAACGGGAAGTGGCTCAATGTCTTCTCCAAAGCTTATTGAAATGAACCATAACCTCTGATTTCATTTTATCCTTCAAAAAGGGAGCGAAGTATATAATGACTCAAATATGAATGCCACCAATTTTCGTTGTTTGCGTCATGTTAGTCAACCCTTGGGGACTTTCCATATTCTCGTTGGGCCCAATAGTGGTCTTCATCTGATTCTTCCTCATTAAGGGAAGATTCTACAGCATCATCAAAATCTGATTTCATAGCCATAGCCTGGGGTGATGAAAATTGTGAATTGTGAATTGTGAAGTATTATTCACTAATAAAAAAATGGTTATTTAACTTACGATTTTTAAATAAATTTTTTTCAAAGCGGAACAAAAATGGGAGCACTTTTTGTCCCCAAATCACCTGATTTTCACCCGCCCAGCCATAGCCGACCAAATCCTTCCATTATTAACTGAATATTATAAAAATATCCTATGTACAGGACAAAAAAGTGTTCAAGCCGTGATGCTATAGCAATGACTCATTAAGAATGGTAAATGATGAATGATTATTTAATATAATTATCAATGACTTAAAATATATAAATGTACTTGATGCAATCGGGAAACGCTATATCGCTTTTTTTGCGATATAGGGCAAAACCGTAAAGCGTTTCCAAAACGCTTTACGGTTTCATTCTTAAATTATTATTCTTACAAACTATAGTCTCACTCAAACCCTCGTGGAAAAGCCGTGATGCTATCGCTTTTTTTGCGATAGTATCACTCAAACCCTCGTGAAAAAGCCGTGATGCTATCGCTTTTTGTGGCGTATGTATCACTTTTGCGAAATATCGATGCCATAACCACCAGTGCTATCGTTTGAGTGAGACTATTACCACAAATCTTTTTCACGAGGCTTTGAGTGATACTATCGCAAAAAAAAGCGATAGCATCACAAAATCAATTTAAAATCAATAGGTTATAAATTTTTGTCCTGTACATAGAAAAATATCACTATACTAATGAAGAACGATCTTTTCAAGATCATTATTGTTATAATGTCCATTTTTAAATTTAGTTACCAAATATTTTTTGAAATAAATAGGTAGCACTGTACATTTTATTCACAAACTGCTCTTATCAGCTAGAAGTCAAGTGCAACTAATCCCAGAAAGCCACGAATTAAACCAATCAAGTATTATTAACTGATGTTACGCACATTGCTTCGACGATGTCACAGTTTGTGCAATAAAGCGGAAAGTTCCATACCATGATGATGTTTGGTGAAAGGGCTTTCGCTACGGATTGCCCCTACAATATATCACTAAATGTATGGACAATCCTTTATGGTTGCCCCTCTGGACTCATTTTGAAGCGTTGTGCGTCATAAGAGTTTTTAAATGAAATGCGAAGGTCGTTATTTGCTATTCATGATTTGAGATTATTGATGGCCGTTAAATGAAATGCGAAGGTCGTTATTTGCTATTCGTGATTTGAGATTATTGCTGGCCGTTAAATGAAATGCGAAGGCCGTTGTTTGCTATTCCCGATTTGAGATTATTGCTGGCCGTTAAATTAGAAATGCGAAGGCCGTTGTTTGCTATTCGCGATTTGAGATTATTTGAGGGCCGTTAAATGAAAGGGGCAACCGCGAAGGATTGCCAATATATAACGAAATGTAGGGGCAATCCCCCGCGCCCCGATTGGTTGCCCTTTCACCAAACATCATCATGGTATGGAACTTCCGCTTTATTGCACAATTGATGACTTCAAGAAGCAATGTGCGTAACATCAGTACCTAAGTCGCTCGTGGGACTTTGGCGCGATTTCCGCATTAGTCTCCAGAACTAACCAGCTATCTCGTGTCATCTATTCCCCGAGCGGCTTTTTTTTATACTTTGCTCCTTTGAAAAGGGTGATAATGTGAAGAAGTTATGGTTTACAAAGTTCATATTTATCAATCTGTTAAATCCGGAAAGAAGTTGTACTTACTTTGCTCCTTTGAAAAGGGTGATAATGTGAAGAGGTTATGGTTTACAAAGTTCTTATGTATCAATCCGTTAAATCCGGAAAGAAGTTGTACTTCCACCGTTAAATCCGGAAAGAAGTTGTACTTCCAGTATAACCTCAAATCGCTATGTCGTATTCCACCGTCATTCAACGCATTGAATGCGAAGATATTGTCACATTTATCAACGCTTCTTTTGCTTGTACACGTCAGCAAGAATTTTATAGTGATGGGCAAACCCAAGCGTTTTCTATCGAATTTCTTCATGAGTATATTCTTGGTAACTATCGCCGGCTTTACGCCCGGACTTTAGCGGCTGGCATCAATCATTTTAACCAAGCACAAATTATTGTGAATTTGCTGGCTGCGGGTAGTCCTGGCTCCGCCCAAGATCGTGCCGAGGAAGGCGCACTCATCGCTGCCACGTTGCAAGCATTGCCCACGAATCGGGCCTTTCAAGTGTTGAAAAAGCTCCAGCAACGGCGCGTGAATAATCGCCGCACCCGCGCCATCATCCGCCGCTATCTTACCCAGCACAAAGAACCGGTTTTTGCGGCAGTTAAATATCGTCGCAAGTTTCGGGCCGCTGTCGCACATGCCCATTTGAAATTAGAAGAAGAATTTGGGCCGTTTTTATTCAGCCTCAAGCAGCAATATCACTTTACCAACCCATTATTTGAAAGTTACCGCAAAGCGCATTACAGTCATGATGCTATTTACGAGTTGCCCTATACTGTTGCTGAGGGACTCGCTGCCAAACATAGAATCCCCCGCGAAAAATTTTTGGCAGGGATTGAAAAACAAATGACGGTGGGGGAAAAATTTCGTTTGCAAAAAGCGGCTGAAAAAGCCAAAAATGTCACTTTAGAAATAGATATCAATAAGATAGAGATCACTCGCTTAGCACTTTATATTTTGTCGTTGCCAATAACGGTACGCCGGGAACGTTATGAGAAGCTGCATCAAGCCATGACTGAGTCAGCCACCCGTGCTTTACGACGTGTGCCCATGACACTTGGTAAAGTCGCCACGGTTCTTGATGCCAGCTATTCCATGTCCGGTTCAACGAAAAAAAAGCAACGTCCTCTGGGTGTCGCACTGGCTGCCAGTTATTTGCTACGCGCGGCCTCTCAAGCATATCGCGCTTTTTGGACATACCCGGTTAAGCATGAATTGTTGGTGCAAGCGCGGGGGCAAACGCCTTTGGGGGAACGTCTGCTAGATGCGCTGACATGGCAACCCGAGTTGGTGGTGATTATTTCCGATGGTTTTGAAAACGATCCCCCATCAGGGGCGGCAGAAGTGGCACGGGTTTATCGCGATAAACTCGAGCCAAACTACCACACCGATATCATCCATACTAATCCAGTGTTTGATGCCGAGAACTATACACCGCGCCAGATTGGCGCAGCGATTCCTACCGTTGGGCTGCGAGATGCGGAGGATATTCCCACGATGTTAGGATTTGCTCGTTTTGCGAGTGGGGTGGTACCGCTGTCGGTGCTGGAAGATTATTTGTCGAAGCGGGTTGAAATGGTATTGGGGTAGGGGAAAGGTGCACTGGAAGTACAACTTCTTTCCGGATTTGACGGATTAATTATTTAACGGATTGATTAATTTAGGATTTGCGAGTTTTGCGAGTGGGGTGGTACCGCTGTCGGTGCTGGAAGATTATTTGTCGAAGCGGGTTGAAATGGTATTGGGGTAGGGGAAAGGTGCACTGGAAGTACAACT
>QNER01000023.1 GCA_003646175.1 Candidatus Parabeggiatoa sp. nov. 1 | reverse complement strand
CAGTTAAAACGGGTGCTGTACAATTTACGTGCTTGATTGTCAGGAAGTTTTGTCAATAAAGTTCTCATGCTTGTTTATCCGCAAAACGGTCCTTTTCATTGAGTCTGCCATCCCAAATTATGCTGTTTTCCCAAGTAACTCTTTTAATTCTGGAGAATCCGATGTTGCAACGTGGAAATGTTCGATTAATTTTGCGACAGAGCGAGGACTTATTTTTCCCCTTATTCTCGGAAATGCTTTTAATCTAACTAGGTTTGCATAGGCACAATCGGCTTCAGACTCGTCAAGAAAAACATCGTAGGTATCCATTTCAATTTCTCTGATGAGTTTCACTTTTTGATAAATGATTCCACGAAACTTTGCTTTTCGCCAGTTATGATCAACCTGTTTATTAAGTTCCTCTGCTTTTTGATTGAGTTTTTGTGCAGTTGCTATAGCAACCTTTTCTATATCACTGGTTTTTTTCTCCCGGTCAAATGTTTTAGAAAGCAAGCGGCCCGAAATTTCTAAAGCCCATGTTTGTCCGTCATCCATTCTCGGTTTTTTAAAGCCATGCAAGAAAAAATTTCGGATGTAGCACCCCGTCAACCATTTCTGTCTCAAATAGTAAATGCCTAAACCAAATATCTTCAGAATCGGCCGGTTGTATAATTTCGTTGTGTGCCAATGTCATATCACTTTTGAATGTTATTGTTCGTCAGTTTTCAGAAAAATTGAGTGACTGACGGATGGCATCCCTTCTCAGGGATGCTATCCGTGAAACTATTTACGGTTGAGTTTCATCAATTATTCTGGGGTGTGAAAAGAGACTTCATATACATCAGACTGGGCATTGTTGCGAACCATAAACTGAAACGCTTTTTTCAGGCACTTGTACAGCACTTTTGCATCAAAAGGTGCAGCCTGTACGTCCTCTTTTTCTACCAACTCTTTGAGACCCAGTTTATAGTAATAAAGCACATCACCATCCGGATAAATATCAACATAGATATAGGTATCGGACGTTTTCCACAGAAGTCCAATTGAACCTTCTACACCCGGCGCGGCTTTGACTTTTGGAACCTGCGGTAATAATCTAAGAAAAGCTTGTGCATTTTCTAATGTTACTTGAGAAACGGGTTCAGCACCTTCACCGTCCCAATCGGGTTTTAAGTAGGGTTCAAACCCTTTTAGCGGATTGTCCGTGTCAGGTAATGTTTGATGAATATCAACAAAAACATATTGAGAGGAAAAATTGCGGATTTCAATTATTTTATTTCTGACGACAGCAGGGACAAAGTGAGTGCCTTTATCAGAATACCACTCGTCTTCTAATTGAGAAAAATGGCATTTTTGCTCATCCAATCGTTGTAACATAGAATTTTGAGAACTGCACCTTGTAAGGTTTTCAACGTTTTCATCAAAATCCCGATTGGCATGACTTAAAACGTTATTTTTCATTGAGTGACTCATTGTTGTCATCCACTTCCAATGTTATAGATTTTCGGGCAAATCATTCAAAATAAACGGATACTATCCCTAAGAAGGGATAGCATCCGTTTCGTTATTTCTCACAGTTGTTCAGGTATCAAAATGGTTGTGTTGGTTTTCTGTTCAAATTTCTCAATCGATTGATTGATTCGATGTGCTAACATTTTTGCGGTGGCATGTGAAGTATTTAACACGGCTTGTTCTTTACCATTGCGTGTTAAGACAATAATAAAATCGTTAGTCGCCAAGGCTGATGCAAAACCATTAAAGTAGATTTCTTGTGTGCCCGCTTCAAGTGCGACTTCAATTTCATTTTTGTCAATGGTTGCTTCTGACATAACGATAACTCCTGTTAATCCATCATTCAACAGTAATCAGTTGTAATAAAGGACTCAAAAAATACTGTAAAGAAACCCAGTTTTTTAAAAGGTGAATGGGGAATTGGAATAATATTTAAAATAGACATTATACCGATTGGATCGTGAGTCTTGATTTTATGGTAGTCCTAAACATGTAGTGATGTTACGGAAGCTATCCCGTCTCAGGATAGTATCGGTTTGGACATCATCACTACTTCTACAGGACTACCAAGAAAGATTGTTGGTAGATTTTATCATTGCGTTTGCCATCGCCAAGTCTTTGGTAAAGATCAGATTGACATTCGCAAACTGTACATCTAATGGTGATCGTAAATGTTGTGGATGTCCATAGTCCTGAGTATTAGAACTCACAAATAGACATTTTTCAGAAAAAGCGTTATTTTCAGGCAATCTTTTAGCTCCGTTTTTCCGTAAGCTGCGGGAGCCTGATATTTTAGGGCACGATCTATTGCATTTATCTTGCAATTATCATCATTCTTAATAACAACAGATGTTTTTAACAACCGTTGACTCAAACTATAAAGTTTTTGAGCAAGATCATAAGTTGTTAAATCAGTATAAGAAAACTGAGACAGTGTTCCAACTTTATCTAATGTTTTACCAAAGCGAATCAAGTTATAGTCTAATTTCTTTATATGATTTTCCAATTCGGTCAACACACGATCCGTATTTTCTAACCATTCTTCTTCGATTAGCTCTATAATCACGATGCACAACGCCGGTTTGGAAGCTTCGGCTTTTGAAAGAATTTCATGGGCTGCCGCTATAATATTAAAGGAAATTTCATCACGAAAAGGCACTCTCATAATATCCAAAAAGGCACATGTGTCCAAAAATAAAATTGGGGCAGGTTGGATCAAAAGACGGTTAACGACTGACTGAATGGGAATAGCCATATTTTAATGCGCGTCATAGTAAGCCAATAAATTGAGAGAGGATTCGTATTCCATAGCGAGTTTGATAGTCATATCCCTCTCCCAGCCATCTTCTTGAAGCACTCGCTCAAAAATATTTGTAGGAAGACGCTTCTTGCTTTGATGAATTGCTGTAACAAATTCAAACCAGTCCGGTTCATTAACTGGTATAAAAAAATCCGTTGATTTACGGGTATTTGACGAGAAAACCTGTAGCGCATTAGCCGCTTTTTCTGGAACAAAATCTGCTATTTTGATTTCATCCGAGGTGATTTCTACACGAATTGACGTATTCTTGATAGCCGGTACCACGAGTTCCTCGTAGAATGACAACAGCAAGGCATTATATTCATCATAAGACAGTGCGGATTTTTGCCGTGGAATAATATTTGTCACCGACAAAACGCCTGGTTCTTGCTCCCTCAAACCCAGTAATGCGATGGGCAAAGAGAGTTTTTCAGTGGATAAGAAACAATAGGTTGTCGCGCTTAACTTTTTTTCCAACTCCAAGTCACGAAACCAATCAGTAGCACTTTGTGTCTCAAGCTTTTTAATAAAGGCTTCTGGTTCATATCCATTTAAGGTTAAGATAAGGTTTCTAAATGTTTTCATAATTTGTCTTCAAATTGATACAGAAAATATATCTTGCACTTCAAGCATCATTAATACATAACGACAAGGATTGCTGAATCGATACGGATAAAAGCGTCTCAAAGTGAAATAATTACTTTGACTTTTGCATCAATCAACAGGCGCAACCAGTGCGTCCTCTTTTTCTTATACCGACTATTCTACCGACTATTTGAGACCCAGTAGATATCTCAAACACTGCCAAATAAGTCGGTACTTTTGAGAAATCCGATTTTTTCAAAAAATCGGATTTCTTGAACCAATTAAAAATGTAAAAAAACTTTTGTGTACCTACTAAAATTTATCTATTGGAAGGACTATAGGTATCCAAAACGTTACCAAATAATATAATCAGAAATGACTTCTTTATTGAGTAATCCCGAAATTATCAGGGCTGCCAAAAAAACTTGAAATAAACTGATTTGAATCAGTGGGTTATTTTGCTTTGAATATAATGAAATCGCTACAATAGCACATAAACTACCGACAATAAATGTATATAAATTCAGTGATATAGTCAGTAAAATGCACCATCCACCGAATAGCAATAATCCGGTGATTTTACGTGCTTGATTATAAGGAAGTTTTGTAAATAACGTTGCAATGCCTGCTTGTTTATCTGCAAAACTATCCTTTTCATCCTTGATATAGCCTGCCATGCCAAATCCAATTGTGATTGCGAATAGGACATACCAATTGAGGTCTTTAAATGCGATCCCGTCAAGTGGAACAGAAGCCATACTGCCCATGATATAGAAAAGCGCACTACCGGCTCCAATAGATGACGAACTAATTGTATAGCGTCGAGGTTTTGGCAGTTTTAAGGGGGGTGGAACTGAATAGACGATACCGCCAAAAAGATAACACAACATCAGTATGAATGGTACCAACCCTAAACTTAATGCCGTTAATGTTGATGTTATAGCCAGCCAACAAAACCACGCTTCTCTTTCATTTATCAATTGGGGCATCTGAACAAAAAGCCGATTTTGATTGGATAATTTATCTATCGCAATGTCATTATAGTCATTCACTAACGCAATAAACCACCACCCTAATAGGCAGGAAAATGTGATCACGATTAAATGACTTATCACCAATTCCCACGGCAATGGGCTTGGAGAAAGTGCAACCCCTAGCCAGCCAACCAATACCCAATGAACACTTCGGATTGGACGAAGGCTTGCTATCAGGCTGGGCAGAGCGTTTCTATGTGAGAATAACCATATAGTAAACAACAAGATATGAGCAATTAGCACATAATATATCGTAAAACCTTGATTGATAACCGAGTCCGAGATATAAATGGCCTCTGGCACATTCGTCGAACCAGAAGGCAACAAAGGCCGAATCCATTCAACACTGACAAAAGACGTGTAAAGGTAATTTGCCAGTAACGCAATAAATGCTCTAATGATATTTTTATGCGATAGAAAGACTGAAAGCCCTATAATGAAAGAAACATAAATGCCTAGTATCCGCTGCCCCCAACTGGCATCTCCATATAGAGAAAAAACCGTCAACAAATTACCTAAAAAATGTTCTTGGGGCGCATAAGAATAAATTTGAGGTTCTACATAAACCACATAATCTATCAAAGGGGGAAACGGCAAAATGATGAATGCAACATTTGCCCATGCTAAAGCATCATAAAGTCCTTTGTTACGCCCATAAAAAATAATGATTGCCGTGACAACGTAGCATAACAAGTAAAATGACAAAAAATGGGCAACGGTAGAGATTTCAGCATATAAAAAAGGCTCTTTAAGCCTAATTTCAATGACAATTCTGACTATGGAAAATAACAGAAACCATAGAGAAGAAAAAATGGGAGAGCCAAACAAGAATTTGGCTCGGTCACTTGAAAACATATTTCTAAAACCTCCAGCGAGGAAAACCTAAGTCGGCAGGCTTAGGAATTTTGTAAGTGCCCTTCGCTAGTTGTTCATTGTCATAATAAATCGAGTAGAAAGTCAGGTATCCGGTTGTACCCTGTTCCTGTATCCAATAAGAAATCAGGTTGTCATAAGAGTCAGAAGAAAATGTAGCTTTGGCAAGCTGTCTTCCTTCCTTTATCATTTCGATGGAAGTACTTCCATAAAATGAGACTGTCACAGGTATGCTGGTACCACTACCGTCTTTAATGGAACGGTTGGTGTCATGAGTAACCAATTCCATTTGGTGAGCTTTCTTGTAGGCTGCCTTTTCACATTGTCCAGATGATTTGGATGCATTTTTTTCATTTTCTTGACGTTCCTTCTCACACTCTATTTTAGCTAACTTCTCTTTTAGCTTATCAAAAAAAGAGATTTTTTCAATTGAAAGATAAATTTCCTTACCCTGTTCTAATTCTTGTATTGCAGAAGCAATCTTGTGAGCAGGATGATTTGTCTTTCCACCGGGTATTTCTTTGTACCTATTGACAGCCGTTTTTAATGTCACCACCTCAAATGAGTTTGTTCCTGTCATCATCTTGGTATAAATAGAAGCCAAAATAGCACTTTCTTCTTCATGCCACTTAGTGAGATGCTTTTGCTGCAATTGACGTGCTTCACCCACATAACGTGAAGTTGGGTTCTCTTGAATAAATCCCGATAAAATGTGGTAAGAGTTTGAGGAAAATTCTTGAGAAGTATTCATTAACGCATTAAACCAAATCCGCTTGTCAGAAGCAGCACTTTCCAAGTTGAATAATTCTGGATAATTTCCAGTCATCTGAACGATATGATCCAATTGATCTATAGAACTCGTATTAGGTTCCGTAATAGCATCAATAGAACGTCCAAGCCCGGGTATAGCAAATAGAATAACTCTGGTCTGGAGTTTTTTACTTTGATTGGTATCGGGTAATTCCGCCAACACCTGCAACCAACGTCGAACCAGAGTGTCATTTCCTATGAGTTCCCAGTTTTCCAGTACCTTGTTTTCTATTTGTTGTTGTACTTTTTTAACTCGTAAAGGAACTAATTGTTGTGATTCAATTTGGTCTTTTATATTCTGTTCACCCTGTGGATTCTGCAAAAAACTTAGGGCTAATGCCACTGTTTCCACATTTTTTTCTAGCGGCTGTTCGTAGGTAGGCTCTAAACGAAGCGCAATTTCTGCCGGTGCCATTGAGTCATCACCGCTCAGATACGTCAGTGTTAACCACAGCACTGCTACTAATGTAATAACAAAAATGCCAAATTTGACAAAAACGCCAGATTTTTTAGGGCCTGTTTTAGTTTTAGGATGAGTACTCGTTTGTATTTTCGTTGTACTTGGTTTTTGGAAAGTGAGTTCCTTATTTTCAGCAACGTTTGATGAGGTGAAATTCTCTTTGGTTTCTGTTGGAAACGTCTCAGCTTCTTGAATTTCTTCTAACAACGTCGGCCTAATTGTTTCTCTAGCAAAATTAAATTGTTTGTTTTTTGACAAAGCTATATGCAATTGCGCGCCATCTGGATCCGATGGAAAGGCAAAAGCGGCCGTTGTCCAAGAATAGGAAGAAAGAGCCCGTGGATTATTGACCATCAGCCCTAAGAGTGAAAATATATTCCGTTTGCGAGGCAGTCTTACAACCGTTCCTTCCTCTAACCGATTAAAACTTTTTTTCGCAGTCAGTTCTGAATAATCCTCTTCTTGCGTTAGTTCTAAATCCGTTTTGAGGTAAAGAGTGACTTTTCCTGCTGTTTCTTCCGTCATCAGCCATTGACTATTTTCTTGACGAAGATGATGCCACGCATAGATAAAATATCTCAATTCATAACGAAACTTTACCAATTCAGAGGCAGTCAATAAACAACCATGAAAAGGCGCACCACGATCATGTACGGTGGGCTTTTCAAAGGTACCTAATAAATAGTAAGCCAGTTGTCTATTGGGATGCAAAATGGGTACCCCAAGCCAATCCACGTCTAAAGCAACAGCCCGCTTCTCCTCAAATGCAACAATATTCTCATCATCCAATGCGACCTGCATAACGCCAGTCATGCCAAGGCGTGAAATGAGCGCGTTTTCAACCGCCTGAGAAAGTGCTACATTTTCTTCTCCTATACGGAGAAAACGACCGCGTCGCCCTTCGGCTCTTGCGAACACTACTTCTGTGAAGTCAATACGATATTCTTCCATAACTTTTTCTCATGACATACAAAAGTTTGTTGGATTATTCCACTATAAGCTTAAGTTTTCTGATTTGTAAATCATCTTTGTCCCCACCTTCAATTAGACCAGAACAAATTTTTAACTGATTTCTGTTAGAACGTAATTCATTCTTCTGCAAAACGACTGTTTCAGTAATCCACTTACGAGTCCGCCGATCTTGATACGGTAAAACGGCTACCTTTGTACCATTTAAAAAGATGGCATTGAGACGACTTTCTGAACCCCATATATCCATTTTTAAAGCAAGCGTTTGTACTCGGCGATTCACGTAAAATGTCATGGTGAAACATTCACCATGCAGAGGCTTCCATCTTTGGCTTGAAAGTTCTTCATCACCCAGATGAATAGTCTCAGCTTTTTGATAGATAACAGCTTGGTTCTGAACATATAATTTTTCCGATGGTGCTTGCATGTCAGGAACGCTTAAATCAGAACCTGTGAACTTAACGGTGGCAAGCCCATTAACACTTAATTCTCCTTTCAACATGTTAATGGCGATAAAACCTGAATTCTCTGTTTTCGTCGTTCCCCCAGTTTTATTATTGACGAACACTTGAACTGTCATACCGGGCATCCAGTCTATAGACAAATTATCATGGTTTCGACGAGACGCATCCAAGCTATATTTTTCCACACCGTCAACGGCTACACTGATAACAACCTGTGCCTGCGTTTTTACTTCTTGTTGGGCCTTCCCACAAATGGTTCTAGAAAACAAACCACTCCCATCTGTATCGCAATCTTCATACGGTTCTTGAGATTCTTCCGTGTGATAACCATACATTTCCTCAGAGATAGAGTAGCCACGGTAGCCTATATGAAAAGTTCGTGGATATAACCTTCCCTTTTTATCCACTCTTGCGAGATCGTTCTCTATAAATGTAATCAATGCATGTACACTACTTCCATAAGTATGGTTGTGCTTTTTAGTGGTATAAAGATATTCTCTACACAGTTGTAGCAATTTATTGACATCGGTCGCCTTTGTTTGGCTATTGACAATCATCTGATAAATTTGCTTGTACTGTTCTAATGCCCAAATTTCAGCATATATTTCTTCAGGCCCAGGAGTATGTTTAGAATTTGGAAAAAGCGGAAAAAGCCTCAGAAATTCCCTTGCCGCATCATTATCTTTTTCACCACGCAACATTTTATCACGCAAAAACTTGATATACTGTTCCTCATATAACGGCATAAGCTTATCTGATAGGTCGGATTCCATTTCCGAAGAAAAGTCTCTATCATCTAAGTCTAAACACCATTTGCGAACTTGAGCTCTCGTTGCCTTAAAATCTTCAACTGGAGCATCATACTTTAAGGGACCCTCCAATTGATTCTTCAGATACAACCTAACAAATTTTTTACGTTTTTCATGGACTTTCTCCTTAAATCCTGTCCAACCACTAAACCAATGGGAATCATCATAATTGCTATAATCTCTATACAATATATGAGGCTGATCAAGATAAGTCGGTTCTTTTGCCTCAATGTCTTCAAAGGCACTCGAATCCCATGCATATATACTATAATAGGTACCATAATATAGAGCTGAAATAGCCAGTAATAACAATAACACAACTTGAACAGGTTTCTTACCTAATTTAACCGCTTTCTCACCTAATTTAACCGCTTTCTCACCTCTTTTAAACCAAGCCTCTTTTGAAGCTCGTTTTTGTGTCTTTTTATAAAGCCAATTTAAGGGCTTTTCTAAATCAATCGGCTTTGGTTTCGCAGGAGGCGCATAAGCACCTTGCTCATTTAACTTTTCTAAAGGCAGCTCCTTGCCATAGCATGAAACAAAAAAAGCGTCCCAGTTCGTTGTAAAACTCTTTACATCACTAAGTACATTATGACACTTTCCTTGAAGAAAGGCTATCGGATCATTATATTCTTTTTGGGATATTTTCTTTTTTTCAAGTGCAACAGTTAATAAATCGTACTTGTTAATGATGATGGCAACCGGCATTTGCTCTACCGGCACGAATTCCAAAGGCCGTTTTTTTGTAGCACTTCCTTTAAGAAGTAAACTGGCTGCATCTGCAAGCCCTTTAGTATGGAAATTTTCTTCTATAAAATCACCTTCAAGAAAAACAAGGGGATCAATCATAATAATTAATGACTGACTGACATTTAAGTAATTTGCAAATTGCGCCATCTTTTTTTGATATAAAGCATCTTCCCTGTTTGCTAACCACTCCCCTGGATAATCAAGCGTTAACAACGTGTGTTTATCCTTTGTATCTGCACGATTAGGGCGAAAAGAAAAAACCAGCTCCTTTTCTTGTATATTTGAATAAAGACCGTTTTGTTGTTTTATTTTTTTGACTATATCGGTAATATATTCAAGAGTTTTCTTAGAAACAGTCTCAATAGAGTTTATGATGCGTTCGTCATTTTTCGCTTTCTTACGAATTTCTTCGGGTGCATTCTTTCCTAATTTATGTGCCTTCCCGTAGGATTGAAAATCCCAATCCTGATTTTTATTACCCCCTTGTTCACACAACATAGCCAGATAAGTCGTTTTACCAACACTGGAATGACCAATGAGCATAAAATCATAATAAGGTAGTAAGTTTTCACTCGGGCGCGGTTCAACCTCACCATCAGCAACCTGCTTGTTTGCGTGATGAAAGTTTTCACTCCGGCGTGGATCAACCTCGGCCTCTTTTTGCCGCGCCTCATTAGCTTTTTTCACACGCCATGCAGAACGTGCGTTCTCCAATTCAGTCCTGTCGTCATCGGTGGCATTCAGTCGATGTCCCAATTTATTCCACCCACACCGAGGACAATCCTCAGCATTTGGTTTAATATCAGATTTATTACATACGGGGCATTCTTTCATTTTCTGCTTCTTCTTAAGCTCCGCCTGCTTCTCATCTGGTAAACTCAGAAACTTCCCCAATTTATCCCACTTACATTTAGGATTAGGGCAAACAGTAGCATTTTCTTCAACAGTGGTGTCACATCTGGGGCATTCTTTCATTTTCATAATTAATAATTTAGACTATTTTTTTAATACGTGCTTGATGGCACTATAAGATAATTTAATCTATTTAATTTTACCATACATTTTTCAACAAGGGTTTGCAATTACTTACTTTTTAATTACCAAGTAATGAGATTTATAGCTTTCGGGAATGGACAACAAATTAATGTTTTTGTCAATAGTCCACGAATAATATTTTTGTTATCAGCGCAGTCTGGGCGTTGCGGTTAAATAAAATACCCACACATTTCTAAAAACCAAGTTTTTTTTCAAAAACTTTTTGTCAAAAGCCCACCCCACGAATAATATTTTTGTTATCAGCGCAGTATGGGTGCTGCGGTTAAATGAAAATAATTTGCATTTCTATTGACGTTAAACCACATCCGCCTTAAGGAAATCAATCCGTAAAATCCGTCAATCCGTTGTACTTCCAGTATATTTTCACGTACTTCCCTATCTGCGCGTACACCCATAATGGGAAGTGAGTGAAAAATAACACCTTTCATGCAAGTGAAGCCCTCATTCTGTTGAAAACATCTGCCACAGGTTTTTTGCCCTGTTCCTTGCCACAAAGCAATTCTTGAGAACGCCGTTGTGCCTCTGTTCTCCACAAATTTCGCGCTTTGGCTACGTGAATTATATCACGCCATTATTTAAATGTGACATTGCTTAGTGAACAATAATGGGGTACAAAAAATCATTGTTGTCTCCATTTTACGGCCGGCTCTGTCACGGATTTAAGGGATAAGTCAAAGTGATGCCCCCCAATATCCATTCGATCCATTCTATACTTCGTTCCCTTGAAAAGGGTGAAAATGAAATAAGAAGTTATGGTTTACTTCCGTTCGCATTTCTATTTTTGTAAAGCCACATCCGCCTTAAAAAAATGGTAGTCCTGAAATGTGGGTGATATTCCCCCCCCAGGTTTCACCTGGGGCTATTCACATTCAACCCCTTCGGGGTTGTTTTGATTGGATTTTTTCTGAACAATCACTTTGGTGTTTGTCAAATCACCACCAGATGTCGAAGACATGGAAAGGGCTGCCAACCCAAAGGGGTTGAATGTGAATAGCCCTAGGTGAAGCCTGGGGAATTAAAAAATATCACCCACATTTCAGGACTACCAAAAAAATAAATCCGTCAAATCCGTCAATCCGTTGTACTTTCAGTATATATTATGACCTTTTGTGGTTCAAAATTCTTCAGAATCAAAGTTAAATTATATGCCCATAAAATAGAACTATAGTTTTTCAGATAAATAATTTCAGTTAGAAACCTTCAATGCGTTTTGGAAACGCTTTACGGTTTTGCCCTAAATATTTTTCTTAACGTCTATATAAAACTTTAAAATCAAAGGATTATCTTAGGAGTCTGCTGAATGTAGGAAATAAAAAGATGAACCCGCGTTTTTAAAGTGCAAGTTCATCTTTAAATTCTTATGAGTGATGCTTAATTATAGGAATATCAAACCGAAATATCCGCTTGTTCTAACCGGTATAACAATGCCTTATCTGTCACGCCCTGTTCCACCAAGCGGTTATCCTGCCGCGCACACGTTGCCTCTAATAAATTTCGTACCGAACGTCCATTGCCAAACGTTGGGCTACGTTCCATTTCCCACTGTCGAAAAATCGTCAACAACGCATTTTCAACGCCTTCCCCTAAGGTTAAGGAGCGTTCTTGCGCCATGTTATTGAAAATCGCCAACATTTCCGCAGCCGTATAATTTTCAAAGACAATCTCCCCGGCAAAACGCGATGGCAAGCCCGGATTGCTATTAATAAAACGGTGCATGGGGGCCGGATAGCCGGCCGCAATAATACATAAGCGGTGACGCTGATTTTCCATTGTCGCTACAAGGGTTTCTAACGCTTCAAAGCCAAAGCTGTCGCGTTCATCGGTTACCAATTGATAAGCCTCGTCAATAAATAATACGCCATCCATACTACGTTCTAATACCTCACGAGTTTTTTGGGCGGTGTGTCCTTGATATTGCCCCACCAAATCGGGCCGCCCAATTTCTACGAGATGCCCTTTTTTAAAAATGCCTAACGCTTTGAAAATATTACCCATTAGTCGGGCGACGGTGGTTTTACCCGTCCCCGGATTGCCCACAAATAAATAATGCCCGGGAGCAAGTTGATTTTCCTCGCCCCGCAGCTTTTGAACTTTGATGCGGTTTATCATTGTTCGCACCGTGTGTTTCGCATTTTGCAAACCCACTAAATGATCTAAGGTGTTGAGTATGTCATCCAAATTGTCGGGCTGGCGTGGCTCCAAGTAAGGACGCAAACGTTCTGGTACATCATCCATCGTCAGGGTAAAACGGTTGCCGTTTGCCGCTTGACTTTGGGTACGGATGGCGCGTTGCTCGTCCATTTCATCATACAGGTTTAATACATCCCCTGCATTACCAAAGGTTTCTTCATCACGCTCAGCGTGCCAGTTGCTAAAAAAGTCGGGCAATTTTTCTGGCAGCGTTTTATCCAATTGGCGATTTTGTTGAGCAACCTGTTGCTCGAAAATAAATTGCAACGTTTCTGGCTCGTAATCAGGGATAGTCAACGTATTTTTTTCACTAAAACGACGACGTAAGCCGGGATTAGCATCCAAAAAGTCTTCAATACGTTGCGGATAGCCGGCAATAATCACCGCAAATTCACCTAAATGATTTGACATGGCTTCCATAATCGTTTCTACCGCTTCTTTGCCAAAGTCATTGTCGCCACCTTGAGTCAGACGATAGGCCTCATCAACAAATAACACACCGCCCATCGCATCCGCAATTTTTTGCGCGGTTTGCAGCGCGGTTTGTCCAACATAGCTTGCCACTAAATCTTCGCGTGAAGCTTTAACAACATGCCCAAGTTCTAACAAACCAGCATCGCGATAAATTTCGCCAATCAAACGGGCAACGGTGGTTTTGCCAGTACCGGGATTACCTTTAAGCACCAGATGTAAATTGCACCCTTTTGCTGGTGATGGGGGAGGTGGTAATAAGCGGGTGACGGTGGGGTGTGTGGTATTTGCCACCGTTTTTGGATTGACAGAAAGTTGTTCCTGATGACGCACGGACAGAAGTTCAATTTTTTCGGCTACCACCTCTAAGCCTTTCAGTTGGCGTAAGCGTTCTAATGCTGAGCCTTGTTCAGTTTGCCCTGCCAGTTCTGATAAGGTTTGCTTATTCAATGCGTTACAGTTGCGTAAGCGACGACTGAGGGATTTGAGAGAATCGCTTTGGCTGCATAAATAACGAGTAATATGCGCGCTTGCCGTTGGAAAAATGCGCCAATCGGTGGGCAAATCTTTTTTAAGTCGCCAATAGTTCAAGAGATTATTGACTTCATCCAAACGCGGCGCACCAATGGGAATCATACGATGCGTTGGCGTGTTATCGGCGTTGAACATTTGGTTAAATAAAAAAAACCATGCTCTTCGTAATTCAGGTAATTCAAGTAAACGTTGCACTGAAATACCCGACAGCATAAAAATAAAAATATTTTGATTGTTTTCAAATAATTGGCTCCATTTATCCAATGCCACCGACATTTGCCGTTGGGCTTTTTCATCAAAATTGCTAATAAAATCAAGGCCATTGGTGAATACAATAGCGGTTTTATGCTGCGCCTCGTGCATCCAACGGTTAAAACTGACGACGGCCTCTAAATTATTAACCGCGGTGAGTTGGGGTGTCGTTTGGGGTTTTGGTGATGGTTTTTTAGACTGGCGGCGTTGTCCCAAAGGCCCAGCACAGATTTTGGTTGTGCTTGGTTTCGTGGTTGGTTGAAGGGTGGCATTGGGGCGGACTAAACCAGTTGATTGTTCGTCGTAGGTATCAATTTTCTGTTCGCCGCTGTTATAAAAGACGATGCGTTGGTAGCCTAGTTGACGCAGATGGCGGTGGAGCATTCTGGAAAAATCAAGAAAACCTAGCGTTGGCGGGCAAAATTGATCGTCAATTTGTCCATAAAGAAAGAAGAAACGGTGGTGGGTATTGTTGAAATGGCTATTTATATTTGTCATGGTGATTTGCCTCAACTGGTGAACTGCCTTGAAATGGTTCGTTTTAGAGTCTGTAAGATTTTGCCCAAAAACCTCAGAGGTTTGCCAAACCTTTCTCGGTTTAGGCTATCAGGATTTTTCTGGAAAGCTATAGAAAAAATGACTTTCTTAACTTGACAATGTCACATTTCAATCAGAACCCAGTTTTTTCGTACAAAGTTCGCCTGAAACGAATGAGCAATCACAGAGCCAAGTTTTTTCGTACCAGGTTCGCCTGAAACAAATGATAATATGAACATTGTCAAGTTATATAATAATTTTCCGGATTGACAGAATTTTAAAAATCCCAGGGCGCTGCCCTGGGCTTTAATAAAACGCCCTTTCAGGGCTGAGTAGTTACGATTTTTAATGAAATAAGTTTTTGAACACAAAAATTCATATCGATTTTAAATCTATCGCTTTTGCTTGAGTCACACTTTTGTGGCTCACATAATTATAATGTGTTTCGTTCCAAATCAATCTATCCCAATACTTATCTATCCCAATACTTAAAAACAGCTATAAAATAGGTTTTTTTTGAGTGATACTATCGTATCGCAAAAAAAGCGATAGCATCACGACTTGAACACTTTTTTGTCCTGTACAAAGTGTTCAGCATTAGCCGGATTAGATAACAAGTAAAGTGTTTCTTGCCAAGCATTAAATTCATCAAGGGACATTAATAAGGCTCTTTCACCTTGATCATTACAAGTTTTTTGGTTGTCTGAATCAGAATTTTCCGGATTTTAGGATTTTCAGAATAAATCACATTAATGAAAAAATTTCACTGCCCGTTCGTTCAAATGTGCTAAGTGATTGATTTTAAATGAGCCTTATTTTTGCCATTGTAACTGTCATACAATAAATGATTGAATTTAAAAAATTTCCCCCAAAATGAACCATAGGGTTTCATTCACCGTGGAGTTTCATTCTGAAAATTCTCTAATCCTGAAAATTCTGATTCACATTAAAGTATGATATAAATTTGTAACTCATCGATTTTTAGGGCTGTGTTATTGCCCAGCCTAATGCTAAACAATCGCTAAACAATCAATTTAACTGGAAACACATTATGTCCACATTTCGCCTGACTCAATCCACTATCGGTGAAAACCGTTATCATGTTGAACTCGTCTTAGAAGGCGATGGCTTGCCACGACAAACGGCAACGGCTGATTTTTATTTTGAGTTAAGCGCACAAGATCAGGAGGAATTGTGCTGGTATTTGGAAAATTTCTTACAATTTTCGTTTGAGCCAGCCCCCAAAATCGCAGCGCGTATTGAAGAACGTGTGATTGATATTGGCATAGAATTATTTAAGGCCGTTTTTCATGCCAATCAGGATGCACAGAATTTATGGGCAACTTTGCGGCGAGGCTTGAATGAGAGTCGCATCGAAATCGCAACCGATGTGCAAGAAGTTACCAGTATTCCATGGGAGTTGGTACGCGATCCAAAAACCTATACGCCGCTGGCTTTATATGCTAAGGCGTTTGTGCGTACCCATTCTAGTCCTTTGCCCCAGCCTTTTTTGCCTCGCACCACCCATGAGCCGATCCGTATTCTTTTGGTCATTTGTCGGCCCACTGATAAGAAAGATGCGCCGTTTCGTTCGGTGGCGACTCACTTGATAAAACGATTGAGTGAGGCAGCACTGGAATTTGTGCAGTTGGATGTGTTGCGCCCACCGACGTTTGAACAGCTAGGCCGATTTTTACGCGCGGCTAGTGATGCCGAGCAACCTTATCATCTGTTGCATTTTGACGGGTATGGGACTTATAAATCGGTTGATGAAGATATGTCCATGAATAATACGTTGCTATTGTCGCCAGCGCGTGAAGGGTTGCATGGTTATTTTTTATTTGAAAATAATGAAGTTAAAGAAAAACAGCAATGGGTTGATGGGCCTGCATTGGGTAAATTGTTGGTAGAAACCCAAGTGCCGGTATTGGTGCTTAATGCTTGTCGCTCGATATATGCGGAGCCGCCGCGTGAACCGGAACACCTCCCCAACCCGTCCCAAGAGGAAAGTTCACACACACCCGCCCCCTCTCAAGAAGAGAGTAAGGGCAAGCCCTCTTTTGATAGGGGATTGAGGCGGGTGCTGAAGCGGTTATCGGGCAAAGCCATACCTAAATATGAACCAGAACCTGAAACAAAGGCTGACGCAGTGCGTGGGAATGAAGAGGATGTGCATAACCACGCGGCGCACGAAAAGAACAGGGAGGAGAGGTCTCATCAACTCCGCGCTTTTGGCTCTTTAGCTCAAGAAGTTATGGCAGCCGGGATCGCGGGGGTGGTGGTGATGCGTTATAACATGTCTGTGGTGGCAGCCGCACAGTTTTTGGGGAATTTATACGCCGCATTGCTGAAAGGGCAATCGTTAGGGGAGGCGGTGACGCTTGGGCGCCTGCTGCTACATGCGCCGCGGCAAGTCGCTTTTGGAACGGGAACGACGCAGGATTGGTTGGTACCGGTAGTGTTTGAGGCCGCAGCGGTTCGGTTATTTCCAACGCCTGTGCAAAAATCCAAGCCATTTGAAGTATTGGTTACCGATTTCAATAAGAACAGTGCGATGGATAATGTTCTTGCGGAGTTACCGGCGCGTCCCGAAGTGGGTTTTATTGGGCGCGATGAAACGCTATTGGCTTTGGATCGGGCTTTTGACCATAAACCGATTGTCTTGTTACATGCTTATGCTGGGCGTGGTAAAACTTCAACAGCCGTTGAGTTTGCGCGATGGTATAAAATGACTAAGGGGGCTCGTGGTTCAGTATTGTTTACCAGTTTTGCGACTTATAAACCCTTAAGCCAAGTTTTAGAGGATTTTGAACAAGCGTTTGCGCTGGATTTGAAACAAGCGGGGGTCAATTGGTCAGCGAAAACCGATCTTGCTGAACGTCGTCACATCGCTTTGCAGGTTTTGCAACAGAGACCAGTGCTATGGATTTGGGACAATGTGGAACGGGTGACGGGTTTGGAAGCCGGCACCGAATCGGCCTGGTGTGCCACCGAGCAACAAGCGTTAGTGGATTTTTTATGGGTAGCAAAAAATACGCAAGCGAAATTTTTGCTGACATCGCGCCGGGATGAACAGGCTTGGCTAGAGCATTTACCGGCCCGTGTTCAACTACCTTTGATGCCCCATCAGGAACGGGCGCAATTAGCCAACGCTTTGGTTCACAAATACGGGCATTCTTCCCCCAATATGGCTTGGTTACAACCGTTATTGGACTTTAGCCAAGGCAATCCGTTGACGATGACGCTATTGGTCAAACAAGCGTTGCGTGAGGACTTAAATAATAAAGACAAGACGCAAACATTTGTGGAAAAATTACGAACGAGGGAAACCGCATTTACGGATGAAAAAACCGAAGGCCGGGAGAAATCGCTGGGCGCGTCTATCAGTTATATATTTGATAATACTTTTACCGAGGATGAGCGTAAACAATTGGCGGTGCTGTATTTTTGTCAGGGGGTTGTAGATGTCGATGTACTGCGCTTGATCGGTGGTTCTAAAGTTGATGATTGGTGCTTACCAGAATTTCAAGAGTTTACTGAAGAGGAGGGTATTGAGCTGCTAAACCGTGCTGCCAAAATAGGCTTACTTACAGCAGATGGTGGCGGTTTTTACCGTATTCACCCAGCCCTGTCTTGGTATTTTAAACAGTTATTTGATACTTATTATCCCTCCGAAGAAATTGCCTCTAACCCCCTTCCTTTAAAAAAAGGGGATTTGGATAAGTCACAAGCGGCAACCCGCGCTTTTGTTAAGGGAATGGGGGAATTGGGCAACTACTATGCCGCACAATATGAGGGTGGCAAGCACGATGTCATTGACGCATTGACAGCCGAAGAAACCAATCTGCTTTATGCTCGCCGTCTGGCACTCACGCAGAGTTGCTGGGATGCCGCTCTCAAACACATGCAGGGGTTACGCCAACTTTACGCACACACTTGTCGCCGCGCTGAGTGGGCACAGTTGCTGGAAGAAATCATACCAGAGTTTGTGGATATGTCTACTGATAAACCACTGGCTGGACGGGAAGAACAATGGAGTTTGGTAACTGAGTATCGTGTCTGTTTGGCCAAAGAAAAACAACAATGGGATGAAGCAAAACGGTTGCAACTTCTTTGTGTCGAATGGGATCACCAACAGGCTATGCCGTTTTTGGGTAAGCCTTTAAAGGGTGCGGGGCGTCATTTGATTCAGATATTTGCGAAGCATTTGCATGACTTAGGGGACATTCAGCGAGAATGTGAACAACCAAAGTGTGTGAAAGCTTATGAAAAATCGCTGGCTTTAGCAGAGCAAATTGGTAAACAAACGGTGATGGCGAGTTGTGCTTTCAATCTGGGACATGCCTACTTGCAGCTTTCCTCCCTCAGCAACCTAGCACAAGCCGCGCATTGGTATCAACGGAGTTTGGAATTGAGAAGTGAGAATGATCGACAAGGACGCGGCAAATGTTTAGCACAACTCGGATTAGTCGCTTATAAACGCTTTGATGATGTTCGCGCTGCAGGGCAGTCAGAACAGATATTATTGCAACAGATCAATGAAGCGGTTGATTCTTATCAGCAAGCACTGGCGGTGTTGCCTGATAATGCGGTGAATGATTTGGCGGTGACTCATAATCAGCTAGGGAATATCTATAATGATGTGGGTGACTTAGAACGTGCTTTGCCTCATTATTGTGAAGCTATTCGCTACTTTGAAACCGCAGGTAATCTTTATTATGCCGCTAACGCCCATTCCAATGTCGCCTTTGCCATAGCCCTACAAGATGCCAATCGCTTTCCGATGGCAATGGAACATGCCTGTGCGGCTATGCGTCATTACCAAAGTTATCCACAGGGAACGGAGGATGAGATACACAGGACAGAGGGGTTGATTGAAGATCTTGAAAGGTTGATGAGGGAACTGGCACGGTGGATTGACTACGAGCACCACGACTTGTGAAGTGAAAAACAAACAGTACAAACGGTTTTCTATATCCAGAATAAATCGTCATGGCAATCATTTTGCCACCCCCAAACCCTGAAAATATTGGTTGGCAAAAAAGTCGTAGGGTGGGCAACGTCTTTTTGTTGCCCACCAAACTTCTTTACAAAGCCCACCAAACTTCTTTACAAAGCCCACCAAAGTTGTTGCCGGCCCCAAAATATGTCACACCATCAGGGCAATAAAAACACATTGCCGGCCCCTACACTAGGGTGTTGATTTTGAGCTTTTTTAGTGGGGATTGATTCATGCGAGATATGTGTACGAGTTTTTCATTCACAATTCACCGTTCACAATTAACACAAAACCGGCATGAAAAGTTTTGAAAAAAAAAGCTCCCAGTAAACACCCTACCCCTACACTTCTACATCAAATGGAAGTCACACTCTACAAAGGAACGTAAAAATACCATAATCTAGTTAACGTTATTTTGATTAGCAGCCTTTGATTTTGGGCTTTATCGCCTTTAATGGTTACCTTCCTTAAACCGAGCCCCCAGCCGATTTTTTCAAAACTTGGATACTTGTGTATAACGATGAAGGTGCAACCTGGGGGAAAAATACCTATCAACCCCGAAGGCGTTTTCAGAAAAGTGTGAATAGCCCCAGGTGCAGCCCTCATCGTTATACACAAGCATTTGAGTATCTCGATGAAGGTGGGCAAGAAAAAGACCTTGCCCACCCTACTAATGATCCTCTGCAAGTTTTTGAGCCGATGCAAAATCCAAAGTGCCTTCGTAAATCGCCCGTCCCGTGATGGCACCCATAATGCCTTCGTTTGCGACTTCACACAAGGCTTTAATATCATCTATCGTGGTAATACCACCCGCTGCTATCACCGGAATGCCAATCGAGCGTGCCAATTCAACGGTTGAGTCAATATTCACACCCTGTAACATGCCATCACGACTAATATCCGTAAACACAATCGCTTCAACGCCATCCTGCTCAAACCGTTGTGCCATATCAATCGCATTATGATGAGACAATTTAGACCAACCTTCCGTTGCTACCTTACCATCACGGGCATCCAAACCCACAATAATATGCCCCGGAAATTCCAGACAAGCCTCTGCCACAAAATGCGGTGCTTGAACTGCCTTGGTGCCAATAATGACATACTTTACCCCGGCATCAAGATAAGTCTGTATGGTATCCTCATCACGAATACCGCCACCGACTTGTATTGGAATATCAGGGAAAGTTTCAACAATTTTATGAATAACCTCAGCATTGACGGGTTTACCGGCAAATGCGCCATTTAAATCCACAATATGCAAGCGACGCGCGCCCGCTTGTATCCAGCGTTCTGCCATTGCGACAGGCTCATTGGAAAATACTGTGTCATCTTCCATACGGCCCTGTTTGAGCCGCACGCACTGACCCTCTTTGAGATCGATGGCGGGTATCACTAACATTTTGAGTTCCTCAAACCAGCAATTGATGTGTAGAGTTTTCAAAAAAAACGGATTGTAACGGGGGGTGGTGAAAATCAGGCGATTTTGATCCAAAAACTTGAGTTTAAGAAATGGTAACTACTCAGCCCTGAAAGGGCGTTTTATTAAAGCCCAGGGCATCGCCCTGGGAACGTCATAAACACCTGCATCTGGGGCGTTGCCCAATTTCATAAACACCGGCACCTGGGGCGTTGCCCCAACGTCATAAATACCGGCACCTGGGGCGTTGCCCAATTTCATAAACACCGGCACCTGGGGCGTTGCCCAATTTCATAAACACCGGCACCTGGGGCGTTGCCCAATTTCATAAACACCGGCACCTGGGGCGTTGCCCCAACGTCATAAACACCGGCACCTGGGGCGTTGCCCCAGGCTATAATAATTCGCCCTTTCAGGGCTGAGTAGTTACCAGAAATGAAGCATTGAAAAAAAATATCTAAAAAAAGCACCTGGGGCGTTGCCCCAGGCTATAAT
>QNER01000022.1 GCA_003646175.1 Candidatus Parabeggiatoa sp. nov. 1 | reverse complement strand
GGCTTAGGCGGTAAAATCGGATTTGATGCAACAAATAAATGGCGCGGGGAAACGCAACGCGATTGGGGTAAACCAATTAGTATGACAGCAGCGGTTAAAGAAAAAATTGATGGGATTTGGGAACAGTTGGGGATTTTGGGGTGAGTAATGATTGTTTTTATGATTTTTTTACCAAAGTATATACATAGAAGGCACTTCATTCCCTAGAGTGACACAGAATAATATTGAAACGATTGAACTCTGAAACGTGAGTAACCGATTACCCATTATTTATAGTATTCCAGAAAAAGAAATTGGATTCAAAAACTTGAAGTTTTAAGGAGTCCAAGATTGATCGATGCTCTTCCTTCCAAACTAAAGTTTGGACTCCAAAATTATTTATCTGTAAGTACAACGGATTAGGGGATCAAACGGATTAATGGTTATGATTAATTTGACAATGTCAGATGAGCCATATCACGCACTCGGATTGGTGACTTAACTTAGCCCATGCCATTACTTAAATATGACATTGCCAAGTTAAATCGATTCCTTAAATCTATATTTAAAATCAACTGTTTAGTGTTCATTGATACCCTCACACAATCCGTTTAGTCCCAGAAGACGTTGTACTTGATGTGATGTTCAAAGAAGTTATTGACATTTGCCATTGGATGATCGTATAATGCTCGCCATTTTTCAAATACACTTAAACTTGGCAATGAATGACTACCCGTTTGTCGTGCGGCAATACAAACATACTGGGATGAAAATTACCCGTGTTAAGTGATTATGCGGTTTAGTTAAAGCCGATTGTGATGTCTTTTTTAGAGAGTGAAAAAGTGGAATATCTAGTTTGTCAGATAAATCGGTTGACTTTGAACATAAACACTGATTTCGTAGCGATAGTTTTTGCACGCAAAAACTATCGCTACAATTTTAATTTAATTGTGATAACTGAAAAGTTATAGTGGTTGAGTGGTTATGCGGCAAAGAGCCGATTGTGATAGCGAAAATCAGACATTAGAGCGTAACACGAAGGTTTGAATGGATAGCGACTTAGAGCCGATTGTGATACATGAGTTCTTGATTTCACACTGTTGAGTGGTTATATGGCTTTAAGCCGATTGCGATAAGTTTTTCAGGATTGAAGCAAAACGCTAGAATTGAGTGGTTATGCGTAATGAGCCGATTGTGATAAACGAGTTTTTCCATAACCTATGTCAAAACGTTGAGTGGTTATGCGGCAATGCCGCCGATTGGGATGTTTTTGAATTGTTGAATAATGTTACAAGTCCATTGTTGAATAGTTATGCGGTTCGAGCCGATTGTGAGGTTTTGGAATAGCCTTCTAAACGTGCGAGTGGTTATGTGGCAATCTAGCTGATTGGAATATGACAGTTCTAAATTCAAGCATGATATGGTTGAATGGTTATGTGGCAATGCAGCTGATTGTGATAGTTCTTTAATATTGGACGTAATTCGACCCAACAATAAGGATTATAAGCAGGGATTTAATCAATATGGATTGGATCATCAGATTTATTGGCGTTTGATGCCAACAGACACGGGTGTTTTATCCTTATTTATAATAAATCCCTGTCGTTATGACTTTTTAATCCAGTTTTTAATCGCGCATCCTTATGAGTTGCTTTTAAGGATTAAGTGGTTAAGTGTGTTATGTGGCAATACCGCCGATTGTGATTATTATTCATAAGCAAAACAATTGGCATTTTCAATTGAGTGGTTAACGGCAGTATCACCAATTGTGAAACACACCCAACAACAACTGCAAGCATTATCGTTGTTGTTGGGTTGAATGGTTATGCGGCAATATCGCCGATTGTGAGATTTTTTATAAAGGTTCTTGGCGACGCAACATGGCGTTAAGTGGTAATACAGGAGTCCAAACTTTAGTTTGGCAGGAGTCTTTAGTTTGGCAGGAGTCCAAACTTTAGTTTGGAAGAGTCATATTCAAATAACGGTTAAACGGCAATGTCGCCGATTGTGATACATTTTTCCTTTTCCATAGGCGGGCGGTGTGGTTTGAACAAAGAGTGGTAATTGCAGCCGATTGTGATTTTTAATCTCTTCTAACAGACTCAGATTCGGTTGGGATGAATAGCGACAATGGCGACTGATTGTGAAAAACATCCAAGAACTAGCTAGGCAATATAGTCAATTGAAACAATTAATTTCTTGATTATTTAGTCCCAATTTTTTCGCCCCAATTGATGTGCGAACAATGATGCAAAAAAAAAGCCCCTTGGCTGTGAAGCCTTGGGGCTTTTTTCGTTTGGAAACAAGCACTTTTCCTTGGCTCATTGGCTTATAAAAAACTGCTAGGCAACCTGATGTAGCGATTCCCGTTCCAAAGTGGTACATGGTGGTTTCCTCTTGTCTAGTACAACGGATTCGCTTCTTTCCCGGATTGATTATAGTTTATATACAAGTAGTGTTTATCCGTTTATTCCTTCAATGCGTTGTACTAGAGTTTATACCGATTTAACGTAACTCATTGATTTACTTAAAATTGTCATTTTGGTAAATGTAATAAAATCAAGCACTTAAATTAAATCGGTATAATGTCTACTATAGTTTTTCAGAAAAATAATTTCAGTAGGAGGGCTGATACATAGCTGAAGCCCTACAACCCCGAAGGGGTTTTTCAGGCTAAAGTTTAGCTCAAAGTACTTTAGCCTGAAAATGTGAATAGCCCCAGGTGAAACCTGGGGAGGGAAAAGAGATTGCTTTTGTGAAATTATTTGATTGCTTTTGTGAAATTATTTATCTAAACATCTATATGTTGATCTGTTCAATTTCTTGAATCAGTGCCTGCAAATTCGGACGGGTAAAACTCATCAAGGGTGCCGGCATACGATTATGTTTGATGTCTGGTGAAATATGTTTATGATGAGGATGCGTACTTGCCAAAGTTGGATCATCAGGATGTGGTTGTGGATCATATAGTTTGTCAGATAAATCTGTTGGCTTTGAGCAGATAGAATTATTTTTTAGTCCCCTTTAGGGGACTTTAGCTTTCAGACAACTGCTTTAGCTGTTGGTTACCAAATTATTTTTCTGAAAATCTATAGCTATACAATTTTTCCTCATCTCGCCAAACTTCATAACCATACCAATGGAAAGTGACAGGCAACTCATTATGAATTTGAAGATACTCGCGAACAATCAGCACAATGCGATGCTCAAATGTTAATTCACCGGTTACCCGTGCGAGTGTTGTCCCGGTTTGAACGGAAACCAGCGTCGAATGACGCACGCACGGGAAGAGCGAAGTAGTGTCGACGGGGCTTCGATTAGCAAAATGAGCGTCCATGCCCATTTTACCGTAGCAAACCGCTTTACTAATTAAATGGGGCTCTGGCTGTCCGGTACCACGGGACTGAAGAGGCGAAGGAATCGTTCCCCCATGACTTTACGACGGCTTGCATTTTCTAGCGAAAATGCTAAAGCGAACAGAGACTACTCGCCATCCATGGCTCGCAGCGAAGTGAGTGTATATAAAAATAGTTCATAAGATTCAAGGGTTTGTAATGGATTCTTCATATTTTTTTAAAATCTAAAAAAGATTGAAAGGCATGTAGGGTGGCTTAAAATAATTTTGGAGTCCAAACTTTAGTTTGGGAGAGTCAAGATAAATCTTTGGCAGGAGTTGGCCAACTATAGTTTGGGAGAGCATCGATAAATCTGGCCGACTCCTGTGAATTTCAAGCTTTTGAATCCAACTCCTTTTTCTGGAATACTATAGAACTAACGTCCTCAAGCCAGAAGGGATTAAATGTGAATAGCTCCAAAACCAACCAACCCTTCAGTTAGTTTTCAGGCTAAAGTTTTTGCGAGCAAAAACTTTAGCCTTTCAGGTAAATGTTTCGCTCAAAGTACATTTACCTGAAAATGTGAATAGCCCCAGGTGAAACCTGGGGTGATGTGGAAAAACCAAAACAACCAACGTCCTCAACACCGAAGAGGTTGAATGTGAATAGCCACAAATTCAACCTGTGGTAAGGTATAGTATAGCGGTTGCCCATATTTCAGACAAAAAAAAGGCGGGAAAATTTCCCGCCTGATAGACATGTGATTTGACGGATGCTATCCCTTCAAGGGATAGCATCCGTTTGAACATCTAATAGGACTACCCAGAATTTTTATGGGCAATTGTCATTACTTAGCGTTCATAAACGCCACTGTCGTATCCAACATTCTGTTGGAGAAGCCCCACTCGTTGTCATACCAAGACAACACTTTCACCAAAGTACCACCCGTCACCTTGGTTAAGGTGGAGTCATAATTTGAAGACGTGGTGGTGTGATTGAAGTCCACTGACACCAGTGGCCCATCACTGAAAGCCAATATTCCCTTCAAGTCACCTTCCGACGCTTCCTTCAAGATTTTGTCAATTTCCTCTTTGCTCGTATCACGGGCAGCCACAAAGCTCAAATCGACAACAGACACATTGATTGTCGGGACGCGAATAGCAAAGCCATCCAATTTGCCATTCAATTCTGGCAACACTAAACCAACCGCAGCCGCAGCACCCGTATTGGTAGGAATCATAGACTGGGTGGCAGAACGGGCACGACGTAAATCTGGGTGATAAACGTCGGTAAGCACTTGATCGTTGGTGTAAGAATGTATGGTAGTCATCAAGCCATGCTTCAGGCCAATTTTGTCATTCAGCGGTTTAACCAGCGGCGCCAAGCAATTGGTGGTGCAAGACGCATTAGAAATTACTGTATCGCTGGCTTTAAGGACATTGTGATTGACCCCATAAACGATAGTCGCATCAACATCATTGCCGCCCGGTGCAGAAATAACGACTTTTTTGGCACCCCCGGCTAAATGAGCACTGGCTTTGGCTTTACTGGCAAAGAAACCCGTGCTTTCATGCACCACATCAACGCCCAAGTCTCCCCAAGGCAGTTTTGAAGGATCACGCTCAGCCAACACGCGAATTTTATCGCCATTAACGACCATATACTCGCCTTCTACCGACACGTCACCGTTAAAAGGCCCATGTGCCGTGTCGTATTTGGTCAAATGGGCATTGGTGTTCGCATCACCCAAGTCATTCACCGCGACAATTTGGATTTCGTTTGTGCGTCCGCCTTCATAGATGGCGCGTAAAATGTTACGTCCAATACGACCATAGCCATTGATTGCGACTTTAATTGCCATTAAGTTTTCTCCTGTGAGTTATAAAAAAGGGTAGTTTTGCAACCGGTAGTGACAGTCGATTGAGACTATCTATTTCCAGATAAATATTTTAAAACCTTCAAGGTTTCTAAAACCTTGAAGGTTTCTAATTGAAATTATTATTCTTACAAACTATAGCTTAACGAATAGTATCCTTTCAAGGAATGCTATCCGTCACGATGTAGGCGAATGACATGCTCGCGGCTAATCTGCCCCTACAACTACAAACTATATTCACTTAAAACAATAACATCAATGAAAACGGCCACAACTGGATGTACGACTACCATAAAAATTGGTAACTACTCAGCCCTGAAAGGGCGCTTTATTAAAGCCCAGGGCAACGCCCTGCGCCCTTTCAGCACCTGGGGCGTTGCCCTAATGGCACGCACGATAGGAATTAAGTTCCAGGGGCGATGCCACGGGCGTAGATAATACGCCCCGTTGGGGCTGAGTAGTTACAAAAATTGTTTCTAATTTATTTTCAATGTGTTCTCGTTTAAGGGATCGGTCCGATGCAAAGAGAATAAAAGTTTTTATGCCTTTCCCCCTTTCGCACCCCCCTTTTCGCTAAAATTAAAGAACCGCCTCAACCGCTTTAACAACATTGTCTACCGTAAAACCAAACTCCTTGAAAAGTAAGTCAGCAGGGGCAGATTCGCCAAAGCGGTTAATACCGATGACTTTGCCCGGTAAGCCCACATATTTTATCCAGCCATCGGTAACACCCGCTTCTACTGCAACCCGAGCGGTGACGCTGCTTGGTAATACCGATTCACGATATGCATCATCTTGGGCATCAAAAGCCTCGGTACTCGGCATCGACACCACGCGGATTTTCTTGCCATTCAAGCTTTTAGCCGCAGCCATTGCCAGTTCAACTTCTGAACCCGTCGCAATGATAATCGCCTCAGGCATACCGTCACAATCTGACAAAATATAACCGCCCCGCTCAATCAACTCTAATTGTTCCACGGTGCGTTGTTGGTGTGGCAAGCCTTGACGTGAGAATATTAAACTGCTAGGCCCTTCTTTGCATTTAATTGCCATTTTCCAAGCGACCGCGGATTCTACCGCATCACAAGGCCGCCAAACTGTCATATTGGGTATCAAACGCAAAGTGGCCGTTTGTTCAACCGGTTGATGAGTGGGGCCATCTTCGCCCAAGCCGATTGAGTCGTGCGTATAAACAAAGATACTCTGAATTTTCATCAGGGCTGCCATGCGTAGAGCATTACGGGCATATTCAGAAAATATGAGGAAAGTGGCACCGTAAGGAATAAAACCGCCATGCAAAGTAATCCCGTTCATAATAGCGGACATTGCAAATTCACGCACACCAAAATAAATATAATTACCATCCGCCTGTGCATTGACATCCTTGCAGTCTTTCCAAATGGTCAGATTGGAGCCAGCCAAATCGGCCGAGCCGCCTATCAACTCGGGTAACAAAGGTCCAAAACCATTGAGTGCGTTTTGTGACGCTTTACGCGAAGCGATTTTTTCCTGCTTGGCATCCACGCTGGAAATAAACGTGTCGGCCTTTTCTAAGAAATTTTCAGGTAATTCACCGTTTGAACGGCGAGTCAATTCGGCAGCGAGTGCCGGATAAGCTTTTTGATAGGCAGCGAATTTTTCATTCCACGCCAGCTCAAGCTTAGCGCCTTTGGCTTTCGCATCCCATCCTTCGTAAATGTCTTTGGGGATTTCAAACGGGGGAGAGTCCCAACCAATTGTTTTTCTGACTAAAGCGACTTCATCAGCACCCAACGCAGCACCGTGACATGATTCCTTGCCTTGTTTATTTGGAGAACCCCAACCGATGATTGTTTGACAACAAATCAAAGTGGGTTTATCAGTCACCGCCCGTGCTTGTTCAACCGCCTGCTTGACGGCCTGTGCATCATGCCCATCGACTTTTGGGATGACATGCCAACCATAAGCCTCAAAGCGTTTGGGGGTATCATCGGTAAACCAGCCATTGACTTCACCATCAATGGAAATACCATTATCATCATAAAAGGCAGTCAATTTGCCCAGTCCCCACGTCCCAGCCAATGAGCAAGCCTCATGAGAAATACCTTCCATCATGCAACCATCGCCCAAAAAGACATAAGTGTTATGGTCAATGATATTATAATCCGGTTGGTTAAACTGTCCAGCCAAGACTTTTTCAGCAAGAGCCATTCCCACAGCATTCGCGATGCCTTGCCCTAGCGGGCCAGTGGTGGTTTCAACACCGGGAGCATAACCATATTCGGGATGTCCGGGCGTTTTAGAATGTAACTGGCGGAAATTCTTAATTTCCTCCATTGGTAAATCGTAACCGGTCAAATGTACTAGAGAATAGTTCAACATTGAACCATGCCCATTAGACAGCACAAACCGATCACGGTTAGCCCAATTTGGATTAGCGGGGTTATGGTTCATGTAATCATTCCACAACACCTCGGCAATATCTGCCATACCCAATGGGGCACCGGGATGGCCTGAATTGGCTTTTTGTACTGCGTCCATGCTCAAAGCACGAATAGCGTTAGCGAGTTCTCTACGCGATGGCATTGATTTCTCCTGTGGCTAGGATGTTAAGAAAAATTAATTATGTACCAATGGGATAGAAAAATATAGTTGCAACTTCCCCGGCTATTAAGATTCATTTAAACTATTGTCCCTTAATTGGACGGATTCATCAATAGATAATAAAATTCTTATAGTCTATCAAAATTATATATAAAGATATAATTATTCTAACATAATTTTCAAGTGGGGTTAATTACCGGGCAATCGCCTCATTTTTTCATGAAATTAACCAATATCAATGGGTTATAAAAACAAGTTAAAGTGCCATAACATTATAGCTCATTAATTTTTAAAACGGTGCGATTGCTATGGGGTTAGTTAACTGTTGTATCTATTAATAGGCATGGGTTAGCCATTGCTGTAGAATCTGCGATGCCATTGAGTTAACCTGAGCGCAACGCAAACATTAAGGGCATTGTGCAGGTGCCGGGGAACGAGCCAAGAATTAGAATTAACATTTTGATTTGATTGCTGTGACAATGACACATTGTAGGCTCAGTTTACGAACACCACCAGCGTTGCCGGTACCCCGCAAGCGCACAGCAGGCTGAAACTATAATCATAGCTTAGATAATAAATATAAAACTAAATTGGGTATACAAATAATTGTTAATTCTATTATTTGCAAATTGCGAATTGCCAATTATGAATAAACAGAGCCTCTTGCAAAACTCTTTTTCAGTTTTGCCTGAAAAACGTTCCCCAGGTTTCGCCTGGGGCTATTCACGTTTTCAGGTAAAAGTTTCGCTCAAAGTACATTTACCTGAAAGGCAAAAGTTTTTCTAGCAAACTTTTGCCTGAAAACCCCTTTGGGGTTGCCCAGGTTTCGCAGGGGCTACTTAAGAAAACCTGGGCAACCCCGTAGGGGTTGAATTTCAATAGCCCCAGGTGCCAACCTGGGGTTTTGCAAGAGGCTCAACACCCAAATAATAAACGTTGACGCTAAACAAAAAAAGATTCAACACTGATGACACTATGAAAATATCACGCATATTTTTTTATGATCTATTCGCCTTTAGACAAAGGCCATTCTTTATTCGCTATTAAAGAATCACATAATGTGATGTTAATTTAATTTAATTATACCTATAGCTTGTCATATAAATATGGTTGGCTTCAAACATAATAAGGCAAATTCCAAATAATAAAATACCAGTTTCAACTCCCTGAGATTGAAGTTGGATACAGTATTTCATTGGAGTTACCTAAATCTAAGGTTTTGATAACTGCTAAGTTTTTGGCAGAAACTTAGGATTAAATCCTCATTATACTGGTATTTAAGCTGCCCAAAGGGGTTTGGAAATTGAAACGCGAATTTTTTCCGCCTCCCCAAACCAAGGATCAATGCCACCTTCGTTTTCGAGGTTTCTGTTTTTCTAGAAAAACATGAAGCTCGAAAGGGCAACCACAAGGGATTGCCCCTACAACCATTGGAATTCATACTGGACTGAACGTAGAATAGTCAACGCACTTCGCTCCAATGAGTTTTATCAGTTCCAGGCAAAAGTTTTTTTTGTACAAAAAAATTTGGCGCGGAAATCAGTTCCAGGCAAAAGTTTTTTTTGCACGCAAAAACTTTTGCGTGGAAATCAGTTATCAATTAATTATTTTAAATTTAAAAATTTAAAAATATTGCTTTCAGCCCCAAAAACCTTAAAACCTCAAAATAGGAAATTTATGTCTGTCGTTTTCCCATCAAAAAACGGCTAATGATTTTTCGGATAATTGAAGGGTGCCCAACGGATGTAGTAAAATAATTTTATCGTATCCTTATAGTTCTCGAACAACGAATGGTTTCTGTCTAATGGCGAATGGCTTATCTCAAGATAATTACTATTACTTAAGAGTCATTTTAATAACTGATGTTACGCACATTGCTTCGACGAAGTCACAGTTTGTGCAACAAAGCGGAAAGTTCCATACCATGATGATGTTTGCTGAAAGGGCGAACAAAGTGGAGCTTGCGCGGGGGATTGCCTCTACAATATATAACGATATGTAGGGGCAATCCTTTATGGTTGCCCTTCTGGACTCTCGATCGAGCGTTGTGCGTAACATGAGTTAATAAGTGCTGAATCGATTGTGGTTTAGCGTCCCCAAAATTTTTTATCAAAGTTAACTCATGTTACGCATTGTGCTTCTAAAAGTGTTCAATAGCTGTGTTTTTTTATCATTTCGATTTTTGTCATGAAGCGCTCAAAACAAATCTGACTTCAGCAAGCATTGTGCGTAACACCTGTGATTAAAACAGAACTGATTGTTTTTACATTATTTTTTGTTTATTTTCGGTTCAAAATTTGCTATTCGCCATTAGCCATTAGCGAAAATGGTGAATATATTATTTATATTCATAAGCTCACTTTAAAGTGGAATTGGATTAAAATGCCTACCTTAGATTCCAATGGCACTTAACGATAGAGAATTTCCGTCGTTATTTATAGAAACTTGGGAACGAGCAATAATCCATAAATTCCTCACTGCGTGTCATTTTGAACTCAAAATGAACTCTGAAATTCAACCAAACACCCCCACTTTAGTTGTATTTTTCAGATTTATTCCGCTTATGGAGATGACACAAAGTTAAAATAAACGGGTTAAAAATGGACACTCATTAAGTGCAATTATTAAACTCATCGCTTTCAGATAAATCTATTTTGGCTCAAAACTAAAGTTTCGACTCCCGTTTTATGAAAGTCTATCAGGTATAGATGTCCAGAAAAATTGATGGTTTTTTTCTGGGGGACTCTATCAAGACAGTTAGCGAGGAGCAACAAGTATGGAGATGATTGTATGGAGATATTATTAGCGGCATTTATTGTCGGCATGGTTGGTTGTATAGGATTAGGATATCAAAGTCGGGAAAAAACCAAGAAAAAAATGGGGGACCTTTTTGACAAACTCAGCAATGAGCAAGAGCAGCGTCAAAAAATCAAGCAGACTCTCGAAAACATCAAGCGCGATTTGAAAACCGCCTCTGAAAAACTGAGCTTTGAACAACAACAGCGTCAACAGGTTGAACAAACTTTAGAAACCAACAAGCGCAAGTTGGCAGCCACCTTAAAGCAGAGCCGCAATGAGCAAGAGCAACGTCAACAGGCTGAGCAGTCTTTAGAAGCCACTAAGCGCAAATGGACAGCTACCTTGAAGCAACTGACTGGTGAACAAGAACAACATCAAAAAACCAAGCAGTCTCTTGAAGACACGACGCACGAATTGATGATGCTGTCTGAACAACAACGTTTAGATCAAGAGCAACATCAACGGGTTAAACAATCTTTAGAAGCCACCAAGCGCGAATTAACCGGTACTTTAGAAGCCACCAAGCACAAATTGACAGATGCCTTGAGGCTGCTAAGCAATGAACAAGAGCAACGTCAACAGCTAGAACAGACCAATGAAACTGCTCGGTCCAAATTGACAACCATTTCTAAACAACTTTACAGTGAGCAAAAGCAACGTCAACAAGCCGAGCAGTCTCTCAAAAAAACGCAGAAAGAATTGGCAACAGCCTTTGAACAAACCAACAATGAACAAGCGCAACGTCAACAAGTTGAGCAATCTCTCAAACAGACTCGGCGCGAATTGACCACAACGTTGGAAAAACTCAGTCAAGAACAGGCCCGATGTCAACAAGTGGAGCAGTCTTTTGAAGACACTCAACGCAAATTTAAGGCAACAGCGGAGCAACTCCACAGAGAGCAAGGGGAACATCAACAAACTGAGCAGTCTATCAAAAAGGCGATGCGCGATGTGACGACAATTTCGGAAAAATTCCAAAAAGAGCAAGCGCTACGTCGACAAGTGGAACAGTCTTTCAGAAATGCTCAGCGCGAATTGACCGCTTCTTTGGAAAAAATCAACAAAGATAAATCGCAGCGTCAACAAATGGAGCTGTCTGTCAAAAAGAATCAGCGCGAATTGACGATAATATCGGAAAAACTCGAAAAAGAGCAAGCGCAACGTCAACAAGTGGAACTATCTCTCAAAGATAATAAGCGTGAAGTGGCCGCGATATCAAAGCAGCTTCGTAATGAGGAAAAACAACGTCAACAAGCGGAGCAGTCTTTACCGGAAATCGAACAAGAATTAGCGGAAACGTCACAACGACTCCACGATGAGCAAGAAGAACGTCAACAGGTTAAACAGCTTTTAAGCGTCACCAAACGCAAATTGACAACCACGTCAAAACAACTGAGCAAGGAACAACAACAACGTCTGAAGCTTGAACAATCCTTAAAAGAAACACAACAAGAGCAACAAGAAGTGACAGCACTGCTGGAGCAACAAAGCATCGAGCAAGAGCAACGGCTTCAGCTTGAACAGTCTGTGGAAGAAACTCAGCAAGAATTGGCGACGCTACTGGAGCAGCAGAGCATTGACGAAGAACAACGGCTTCAGCTTGAACAGTCTTTGGAAGAAACTAAGCAAGAATTGCAAAAAGCAACGGTATTACTAGAGCAACAAAACATTGGACAAGAACAACAGCTTCAGCTTGAACAGTCTTTGGAAGAAACGAAGCAAGAATTGACAGCAACCTTGGCTAAACTGAGCTATGAGAAGAGGCAACGTCAAAAGCTAGAGCAGTCTCTTAAAGAAACCCAAGAACTGTTGAATCAGAGCGCACAAACCAGCACTTCGGATTCAGATGATTCTGATCTGAATGCACTACTGCAACCTTCCAAAGTTTACAACATTCAATCACTCCGCACTGAGAAAGTTCTGGATGTACCAAAAGGTTCATTGAAGAATGATATCCCGATCACCCAAGATTCTTGGTATGGTGGGCAGAATCAGCAGTGGCACTTTCAGCCCCTGGGCGGTGCTGATAAAGGCTACTACCAAATATCTTCTGTGAGAAGT
The DNA here is from genome assembly GCA_003646175.1 of Candidatus Parabeggiatoa sp. nov. 1. Lineage (GTDB taxonomy): Bacteria > Pseudomonadota > Gammaproteobacteria > Beggiatoales > Beggiatoaceae > Parabeggiatoa. The sequence continues at coordinate 8,887 of QNER01000022.1, read as the reverse complement.
AAAAAATGCTTAAATGTGTCATCGGGTTTGATGGATAACAATATTGAAATTCATCAATCTCAATGTGACGGTAGTGACCATCAAAAATGGAAAGTGATTCCCCTTGATGATGGTAGTTTTGTTATCCAATGCAAACACAGCAGCAAGGTACTAGCAGTGTCAGATAGAACTGGTAAAGTTATTCAGTACACCCTACGCAATGCTAACAATCAACGTTGGATTATCAATGAGATAACTATTGGATAACGCATGGGCGTTCTTAAGCAGGAGTCCAAACTTTAGTTTGGGAGGCAGGAGTCCAAACTTTAGTTTGGGGTGTCCAAGGTGAAATTGACAGACTCTTGTTAAGTAAGTGCCATTAGTATTTTGAGCCAACCGGTTTATCTGAAAATAGACGAACATTAATCTTAATCATTAGGGAATGGGAAATGAAATTATTTTTACCATTCCCCTGTTTTCACAATCTCCCTCCAATCAATATTTTCCCTTTCCCCCTTTCTACCGATGCCAAAATTTCAGCACATTCACGCAACCATCACAACCTTCTAAACGTTGTCGCAATGTGCTGAATTGCTGGCCCTTTTCTTGCCAATTAAAACTTTGGGCTTCAGCTGAGTCTTTTTCAATGCCCCCCGGGCCTCGCTGTTGAATTTCTTGTTGAAGCGTTGTTTGCGCTATTTCAACTTCCACCGTGTCCTGCTTACGTTGGGCGGTGACAACTTGCTGATATTGGTTTTCAAGGCGGGGCTCAGGTTGGCGGGAAGTGATAAAGTAAATCGCTTCTTCGCCAATTTGTTGATCCAAGTAAAACGATTGGCCCTTGGCAGGAATATAATAAGTCTTGCCCGGTTGCGCCGGGTTAAAGTTGTTTACCGTCACACCGCCGAAACTTTTCATCGGAAATAGCCGAAAGATGTTCTCGGAAGAATCCGTCTGAAAAATGTACACGTAAGTGGTTTCGGTGGGGGTAAAAATGATTTTGTAGTAATCACCAGAGTATAACGTACTCCCTTCCGTGAGGGTTTCAAATTGGTTGCCGCCCTTGTGACGATAGACATATTTGATGTCGATGCTCAATGGCTGCGCCGAAGCAGCGAATACGTTGTAGCCAACCAAAAGTTGGCTGATAGCGACAATCATGCCGCTGATAATAACAGTTAGGCGGTTTGCTTTCATTTGAGTTCTCCTTAAAGTATTCGTGCAAGGTTTACCTGGAACGAATGTTTTCAGTGCAAGGTTCACCTAGTACAGTAAAGCGGAAGTTTCGATACCACCCCAACGCCAACGGCGTTGGGCAGTTGTCTAAAAGCTCAAGTACCCTGAAGGGCACTGCAAGAGGGCCAGTCGGCTTTAGCCGACTTAAGCTTTTAGCCATGAGGTTTAGCTCATGGTGGAGGTGGTACGGGAATTGGAGCGATCGTGTACTAGTGCAGGATCGCTCCAGTCCCCAGACCACTTCCAGCCAACAGCCAACTAAAGCGGTTGTCTGAAAGCGAAAGTACCCTAAAGGGCACTGCAAGAGGGTTAGTCGGCTTTAGCCGACTTGAGCTTTCAGACAACTGCTTTAGCTGTTGGCTGGGCGGTATCGATTCTTCCGCGATCTTGCACTAGAACGAAGGATAAAAAAGGGTTTGTTTTTCACTTAACCATGATGTATTTGTATGGATAAAACCTCCGCCCTTGGTAGTAAACAGATGCTTGGATTCGCACGGACTCGTAGTCCCACACATAAGAACTACATAAGCGTCCGTCATAAGGAAATCTAGTTACACGACTATTATCACTCCAAGCGTATGGAGTCACTTCGTTATTCCAGTTGTCTACAACGCTGTAGTTGGTACAATCACCACCATAAATGGTTGAACGCCCAACAATCTTTAAGCGTATGGTGGGCTGCGAATAAGCAGAATTGCGAATGGTGACTCTCATTCCAGCAGTCAGTGTTTTACCGCTTTCAGTGTATGAAGCCTTCACGTACACATTTTTATCTTTACTCACCGATTTGGTGTGTAATTTCGCGCCTTTAAAATCGGCGTACCAACTTTTTTCAGACCAAGAAACACGGTTCGTGACATTTTGATGACTGCCATCGTCGTAAAAAACTTTAGCCGTGTATGCACTAGACAGCCCTTCAGCGATGGCTTTGCTGCCATAGAGGTAGAAGCGCGTTGGCTGTTTCTGGTAAGAGTGCCCACCCGGCCTGTCGTCGTAACTCCCGCCAGAATAACCTGCTTTAACCTTCTGGTAACGGTAGGGTTTATATCTTTTTCCCTTGAGTTTGGATAAAGTGTAGGCACGGCCAGAGACTTTCCAATCCCGAGAGGAAGCTTCATAAACATAGAAACGCCCCTGACTATCTTTATGGGAAAACAATATGACATGCCCTTTTTTAATCAGAATATCGCCAGCCTGTAACTTGTTCATTGAACGCAGTCGCGTCGAGACACTTGATAAATTACGGGTACTGTATTTGCTATTTAAATCCCAAACTTGAGAAATCAGCCCAGAACAATCTATGCCCACCGCACGAGAGCTGCCAACATATTTTCCCGAACAGCGTTTGGCACATTTATCACCGGCTTTTTTACCTTTTTTCAGTCCGCTCTGAAAAGCAGATAGGCTATCATTGCCGCCCCATTTATACGGAACACCGGTATAATATCCTGTGCTTGAAATAGGGGTAATAACCCGTTTTCCCCCCATGTATTTTCCATGAGTGATATTGGCTCTGTCCACATAGAACCTCGCATTGACATAAGTTTTCGCATTGTCAATGATTTCTTTGCGAGTAACGGCTCTGTTATACCCCCGAAAACGAGGTTCTTTACCTTTGGTAATACCATCATCCGCCTCGGAAGGCTCAAAGTCTTCGGGTTGTTCTTCTGAGTAAGAAAACAACTTATTAAACAAAGGCCCAGGCGTTTTCGCGCCACGCATTTTTGGCTGAGTATCCCGCTGCCATTTGACGATTTCTAGCCCAGTCTTGATAGGCACCATTTGAAACACCTCTCCCGATGGCGTAACCGCTAAATCCTGAAAAGTGTAGGCATAAACACTATAGGGTAATTCCGCCTCGGCAACTAACTCGCCAGTGGCAGTGTATTGCCTTAACGATCTCACCACCTTTTCAGAAGCGGCACCTTCATCCTGGATTTCTTCAACGCTGACATAACTATTGCCGTCATTATCAACCCCGATAAAGTTGATGGTTTTCAGCACACCTATTCGAGCTTCAATTGAGAGTTCCTGAGTCATATTGACATCATTGTTGTGCAGCCAAATCATCCCTTGTGAATCATCGTGTCGCTCAACATGAAAAGCATAATGCTTTCTTGGGACATATTGAAGTGGTGTGTCATTGTTAAAACGGTAAAAATGCCCATCAAAAGCGGCAAAAATCAATCCCCGTTTGGGGTGACATTGAAGCCCAATTGGCATAATCTTATTCGGGATCGGATATTCACGAATCATTTCTCCGGCCCGATTGTACAAAACCACCTTTTTATCCCCGCCAAACAGCAGATAAAAGTGTTTGCCATCCAATACGCAGAAATCATCAGCCTCGTTTGAAGGTAACGGAATTGACGAAAACGATTTATCCGTCGTGTTAAACGCCAAAATACGCTGATTGGCAGAATCCAGCAGATATAAAAAAATACCGGCTTCGTCGATAACAACACGTTGCGGCCCAAAGTTATTGGCTGGGGCTTTGCTCAGCGCAACTTGATTTTTACCAGTCCCCCATTCCAAGCTGGCAACGGCTTCAGCGGTAAATGAGTGCAACGCTTTATCCGGCGGTTTCGCCGCTGTAAAAGAGACGATGCCCGTCATTGGATAAATGACTAAGCATGTCACAAGTTGTTGAATGATACGTCGTTTCACTTTAGGTTGACCTCCTTCGTCGATTGGCTACAAATAAAAAACAGTTTAACTTGACAATGTCATATTCCCAGGAGTACAAGGCGAACCTTGTACATATTCCCAGGAGTACAAGGCGAACCTTGTACGAAGATTATCAGGAGTACAAGGCGAACCTTGTACGAAGATTATCAGGAGTACAAGGCGAACCTTGTACGAAAAACCGCGATTGATTTATTTTCAGGAGTACAAGGCGAACCTTGTACTAAATATACGGCGGTATCTCTTTCTACCGTCAAGTAGTCATATAAACCATTTGTGAATAATTGTGTACAAGGTTCGCCTTGTACTCCTGATAAATAGCGCCCGGTTTCGTACAATTTCGTACAAGGTTCGCCTTGTACTCCTGATAAATAGCGCCCGATTTCGTACAAGGTTCGCCTTGTACTCCTGAGAATCAATCGCGGTTTTTCGTACAAAGTTCGCTTGAAACGAATGACAAATCTATCCGATTGCGTTTTTTCGCCTAACCCCATCAATTCATTTAAAATTTATTCAATTGTCCAACCTTTGTAGGTGGTTATGTCAGATTGTTTAATTGTGACATGGTCGCCCTTTTTTTCCAACCAGACTAAATTCGTCGTTTTCCCGGTATTATTATCGCCTAAAATCACCGTCCATGGTGCCGGCTTGCCATAACCATCAGAAAAATCTATGGTTTGTTCACCTTTAAAACTTATGACATTTTTCACTGTCAGTGATTTAAAGTAAGCCGGTTTTGGTGTACCATTATTTTTTTGTTGTTTATGAGTCATTGTTTTAACCAAATTAATTGCTCGGTGCTCCAAGAACGCAGGTATACTGGAAGTACAACGGATTGACGGATTTAACTGATTAATTATTGGCTGAAATCGATTGGGTTCGTCTCTAAACTTAACGCCGTCAATTCACTCATGTCGTTACCCCTTTTTGATGTTTAAACTTAAACGGATGCTATCCCTGGTTTCGGGATAGTATCCGTTAACGTTGAACAATTGAGTACAACGAATTACGTGGATAAACGAATTAAATAACCAACCTATATTATTGCACGGATGCTATCCCTGGTTTCGGGATAGTATCCGTTTTAACAGTCCAAACTAAAGTTTGGACTCCTGAAATCCTTTCTAACAAATCCCTTCTTATAAACAATCCCTGTAGTTGCCTTTACGGATGCTATCCCTGGTTTCGGGATAGTATCCGTTTTAACCAGCCCAAACTAAAGTTTGGACTCCTGAAATCCTTTATTATAAATCCTTTATTATATACAATCGCTTTCCGTTATTGTTGTCAGACTAGAGCCATATCCGTTTATTTCGCGTATCCGTTGTACTTAACTGCCTTTGTGAAAAATCGCCATCAATCCTTTCTAATAAATCCTTTCTAAAATACAATCCATGTAGTTATAGCTAAGTACAACGTCTCGTAAGTACAGCGTCTCGTAAGTACAGCGTCTCGTAAGTACAACGGATACCCGAAATAAACGGATAAAGACAAAGTTATCCTGATATCTTAATCGGATTAGATTTTTGCGGATGCTATCCCTGGTTTCGGGATAGTATCCGTTTTAACAGTCCAAACTAAAGTTTGGACTCCTGAAATTTACAATCCCTGTAGTTGCCTATCAGCCAATAACCATATTATAAAAATAGTTATCTCCTCAAAAAAAAAATAAAACCAAAAACCGTAAAGGGTTAAATAGGAAAAATTAAAGGGTTATCTCCTCGCCAGCCGCACGCCGCCGTCCCTGCCGCGCTTGCCCGACGAAACCCTGCTACGGTTGGCCGTACGGCAGTTGAGAGGGATGTAGCGGAACGAACCGCCACGAATCAGCCTTGCATTTCCTCCGTGTTTATCCCAAACACTCCCATCAGTGGGTGCACCTTCATAATTCTTATGCCACGGGTCTGCACACCATTCCCAAACGTTCCCCACGGTGTCATACAATCCGAATGGATTAGGGTCAAAAGAGCCAACCGGTGTGGTTTTGTTATATTTTTTGTTATATTTCTGATAGTCACAACTCGCTTTACCAGAAACCCACTGATTCCCCCACCAATATTTGGTGGTTGTTCCAGCACGGGCCGCGTACTCCCATTCGGCCTCCGTCGGCAAACGATAGGTGTGGCCAGTTTGCTGAGTTAACCACGCTGCATAAGCCGTCGCATCGTGCCAAGGCACATTAATCACTGGCCGATTACCCCGTCCCCAACCTTGATCACTGGGTTTGGCTCGGCCAGTGGCTTCGGCGAATTTATCATACTCAGCAAACGTCACCTCGTATTTCCCCATTGCGAACCGAGCCACTGACACCCGATGCACTGGTTTTTCATTATCTCTGCCTTCGCCCTGAAGATCACCCATCCGAAATGAACCGGCTGGAATCCCCACCATTTCAGGACCAAAGCTGCCATCTTGTAAACGATCACGGAATACTTTACCGCCCTGAAAAGCATTATTCTGAGTAAACGGTAATGAACTCACTTGCGAGGCTGAAACCACTGAAGAAGGTTGCATTCGTTCTTCCAATTCAACCAACTTCGGTGATTCGGGATTGACTTTGCGTAAACTGGCTAAATACCGCTGAGCCTTCTGGGGTTGTCCCCGATTGATGAAACTTTCTATCCATCCCACATACTTGGCCTCAATATTCTCCAAACCGGCCAACGCCTCAGCATTGGTTGGGTCTTTTTTCAGCACGTCTTCATAACACACCAAAGCCGTCCCCCCTCTACCGGTGGTTAAACGGTCCGCGTTAAAATGCCTTTTACAGGTACGCAGGAGTTCTGAAACATCGGGTCCTTGTGGCCGATAGGATTGATGTGACTGACGACAGGCCGTAAAACAAAAATCCTTTCCCGTCAATGACGACGAACGCCAAGGCCATTGAATACCCCCACTTTTCTTTTCAACTGCGGTGGCGGTTTGTTTAAAAACTTCCTCAATCGTCAAGCCGGGCGTTTGGATAGCACTCAGCAAATGTGCCGTGTATAAACCATTGCGCCCACCACCGTCAGAGGATTTTTTACCCGGCGCGGTCGCAAAACTGATAATAGTACCCCGCGGTGCGTGCATCACGGCTAACCCATTTGAAGAACGAAAATAACTGCGAAACGGATTATTGCGGCAAGCATCAAGGATAACAATACTGACGCGACTACCCGCATTCGTCATCATATTGACAACCCGCTGGGCATCAACCGCCTCAAATTCGACTTCGCCCGCATCAAAAATTTCCGCACCAATAGGAATGAGAAAATTACGTTGCTCAATTTGCATACCGTGTCCGGCATAATAAAACAACCCCACCCCATTTTTGGTTAAACGTTGGCTAAACTCGCGAATAGCCTTTTTTCAGGGCCGCACGTTTGAGATCCTGTTTGTGAATCACGGTAAAACCGTATCGCCGTAAAACCTTGGCGATGTCTTCAGCATCATGCTGTGCATTCGGCAAATAATCGCTGCGATAGTGACTATTACCAATCACCAATGCGAGACGCTGCTCAGTACCCGCGGTACCTTCATCCACACCAATGCCCCCAGGCCCACGCCAATCGGCCAACACATGCCCAGTCAAAAGACCGAAAAGTGCTCCTAACGTGATGAATTTAAACAGGAATTTTTGAAATTTCATGTTATCTGTTGCTCCTGTGGTGGTTAAAAAATAATAACGGCTAACATTATAAACGAATAATCATGTAATAATGTAGGGGGCAGGCAAGGGCTTTTTCTTGCCCACCATTTAAGCTATACAATACAAAAGTTCATCTGTTGCTCCTGTGGTGGTTGAAAAAAATAATAACTACAAGGATTCTTTATAATAAAGGATTTATTCTCCTAGTACTTTGATCCCGGAAATCAACGAATTTAATTGGAAATGGCATCGATGACTTGAACTCAAAGTTGATGGATATCATTGATTTAGTTAATGTAGGGTGGGCAAGGGCTTTTTCTTGCCCACCATTTAAGCTTAGGGAATTCCCAAAAAATAATCATCCTAATTTGTCTGAATCAGGATTTTCAGGATTGAAGTTAATGTAGGGTGGGCAAGGGCTTTTTCTTGCCCACCATTTAAGCTTATAGGGTTTATTCTCCTAATACTTTGATCCCGGAAATCAACGAATTTAATTGGAAATGGCATCGATGGCTTGAACTCAAAGTTGATGGATATCATTGATTTAGCACAACTTCCGTTCGGTTCAAGGCTGAGTTGCATTCATGGGTTTAATTTAAATGGTGGGCAAGAAAAAGCCCTTACCGGCCCAAAAATGGTGGGCAAGAAAAAGCCCTTACCGGCCCAAAAATGGTGGGCAAGAAAAAGCCCTTACCCACCCTACAATAATCCTTATCGTTATCGAGCCACACGAAAGCCCACATCATTAAGGCGAGAATCACGCAAATGACTGCCACGGTATGCAGCCCGCACACCCCTCGGAAAGTTATTCCACGCACCGCCGCGAATCATACGATAACCTACCCGTTTATTATCCGCGCATTGGTTTTCTTTACCCGCATAATTGCCCTCATATTCAGAACAAGTCCATTCCCAGACGTTCCCCAACATATCAAACAACCCAAAAAGATTAGGCTCAAAAGAACCCACCGGTGCCGTCTGCTCAAAACCATCCCCACAACGACGACAATTCACTTTATTGGAGCCAATTTGATTGCCCCACCAATACCTAGTCTTCGTATTGGCGCGAGCGGCATATTCCCACTCCGCCTCGGTGAGTAAACGATATTGGTAGCCGGTTTGCTGACTTAACCAATTGATATAAGCCACCGCATCATGCCAACTCACACACACAACCGGATGATTATCAAGTTGGGAAAAAGCCGGGTTACGCCAATTGGCAGCCTTCACCTTTTTCCAGCCACGACTCTGTACCAAACAACCATCTCCAGTTTCCGCTTCTGTCTGATATCCAGTCGCGTTGACAAACCGCCGAAACTCACCCACAGTGACTTCATAACGGCTTATCGCAAAACG
>QNER01000021.1 GCA_003646175.1 Candidatus Parabeggiatoa sp. nov. 1 | reverse complement strand
TGGATTGTTATAGATTTTTTTATAGATTAATCATTGGGTTTTTTCTCACTAACTTTGTGAACCACCAACCCTTATTTTCACCCTTTTCAAGTGTACTCAGTAAATGACTACTGTGGTTTGAAAGATTGGTCTTTTAAAGGGTGTATCATTTTTACACATCAATAAATGGGTTGTGGTTTTTTCGACAATGTGTTGCATTTTCATTTCAATTGCGTTAAAGTTAATACCTCTGCTAACAACGAACGCCAGCATCACTGTCTGGCTTGTCTGGCTATAGTTGGTACTGAATATAGTTTGTATAAAATTTTTGAGGTTTGCAAAACCTCGAAAGTTTTAACCACAGGATAATCCTATTTTCGCCTGTTTGTTAACTCAACAAATTACGATTTCAAATGCCTCTGTTGTCAATCAAAGACAGAGGATTATTTACCAAGTCAATAGTTACAGGAAAACTTTATGAACAACAAGAAACTTGCTTTGGCCATAGCTGCAGCACTGGCGACACCCATGGTAACTCACGCTGAGGTCAGATTGTCGGGCACAATTCAAGCGGAAGCGGTTAGTTGGAAAGCAGCAGATGGTAATGAAAACGCTCAGGTACACAGAGGCACAACAGATTTTGGGGACGATCATGATCGTCAAATGCTAACTAATGATGCCGCAGGTGCTGTTTTTAATGAAGGTCCCAACGGCCTAACATTTGATATTGAGGAAAAACTGGGGGGCGGATTGACAGCTACCGCACGTTATGCGGCAGCTTTCAATACCTCTGGTAACGCCGGATTAAATGCGGGTACAGCAGAAGCTTTCGTGGGTTTGGGTACCGAAAGTTTCCGCATCCGTTATGGCACCATGGTAGGGGCTTATAAATCATCTGTGGATCAAATTGATCCGTGGTTATTTACTTCTTTGCAAGCAAGTGGTACGGCAGGCGGTATGACTGGCGATACTACCAACCAAGTGACATTTACAGGTGGTAAATATCATGTTCGCACGGCCGAATCCGTCAGAGGCGGCGGTCTGGGGCTGACAAATGAAGGCTTTGTAAAAGGTGCACTTGATATGGGTGTCAAATTGGGTGGATTTGAAGGCCGACTGCAGGGCGTTGTTGATGATACATCCGCTATGGATGGTGCTGGCCTTATTGAACTCAAATATAGCATACCTAATACCTTTGCTGTGTGGCTGGCCGGTGCTTTCACTGATCTGAATGATGCGAAAACCACAGTACCCGGGACGACGACGACAACTGAGGGCAATGGTTATAACTGGAAAATTGGTGGTAACTACCAAATGGGACCCGCGAAACTGGGGCTACAGTATGAAGATGCTGAATTGGGGGCTTTTGATGGTGACATAAACCCGGATGGCGGGAAATATATTATGGGTTCTCTTGACTTAACTATGAGTAATGTCACTCTCGCTGGTTGGGTTGCTGGTTACCTCTCTGACATTGATGATGCCCAGAGAATAAACAGTATGGATGAAGATGCCTTGAGTTGGGCCCTTGGTGCCAAGTACCACTTCAGCAAGCGCACCCAAATTTATGCTGGTTATCGTCAAACCGACAGCGACAACGATTATCGTGATGAAAACGTGATGTTGATGGGTATCAGACACACATTCTAATCGCGGCTTCACCCTCATCCCAACCTTCCAAAGGAAAGGGAGGGGGGATTTTGGACTTTGATCATCATTTCGGCCACACCTGCATGAGTTTTAGGGACTTCCAAAAAAATAACATACCTTTGCTAAAACCTCCGAGGTTTGCTAAATCTCGGAGTGTTTGGTGGGTGTGGGTATATTATTAATTGTGATGTCCCCTTTGATGTTTTTTATTTGTTGGGTGCGCCTAATTTAACGGCCCGTTTAGTCCGCTGTTGCGCTTCAATTTCCAATACTTCAGTGGTTTGTGTGCCATCTTCCCAACCTTGTGTGTGTTGTATTGTTAATTCTAACAAAGCTTGTATGTGTTCAATATTATCATTCAAGGCCGGTATATAATGAAATTCTGAGCCACCTGCCTGTAAAAAAAGTTGACGGTTGGTGTGGTCAATTTCCTCTAAAGTTTCTAAACAATCTGCCGCAAAGCCCGGACATATCACATCAACTCGTTTCATCCCCGCCTTCCCCAACACCGCTAATGTATGATCAGCATAAGGCTTAAGCCATTCCTCCCGTCCAAACCGCGATTGAAACACCACTTGCCATTTTTCTTCTGATAAATCAAGCTGTTCTGCTACCAAGCGAGCCGTTTTGTAACATTCGCAATGGTAGGGATCACCCGCCAGAAAAAAACGTTTGGGAATACCATGGTATGAAAACAATAATTTATTAGGGGAACCGTGTTCAGCCCAATAGTTTTTAATTTGTGCTGTTAAGGCACGAATATAGGCGGGGTGCTCATGGTAATGTGAGACAAAACGCACATCAGGCAACCAACGCCAGTGTTTCAACACGTCAGCAACCGCATCAAAAGTTGATCCTGTCGTAGAAGCAGAATATTGCGGATACAGTGGCAATATTAAAATGCGTCGCGCATTTGCTTGACGTAATTGTTCTAAACCAGTGGCAATAGAAGGATTGCCGTAGCGCATACCTAAAGCAATCATCATGGGGCCTGCAAAATGCGTTTTTATGGCTTGTTGGAGGGCTTGGGTTTGGGTTTGGCTAATATTTAATAAAGGTGACCCACTCTCCGTCCAGATTTTTTGATAATTACGTGCCGAGCGGCGCGGACGGATACGCAAAATAATCCCGTGCAAAATTAACCACCACAACCAGCGTGGCATTTCGGTGATTCTAGGATCAGCCAGAAATTCACTCAAATAACGCCGTAATGCTAAGGGGGTTGGGGCATCAGGTGTGCCTAAGTTGGTTAGTAAAATCCCGGTTATTGGTAGGCTATTGTGAGAATAAGAAAAAGTGTTATAGATGGCCATGTTTTGTTCTGTCTTTTGAGGAACTTGCAAAAATGGTTTCCAAGCTAAGGTTTTTGTGCACAAAAAACGTTAGCTTGTTCGATGCCAAAGTTTTTCGCATCGCTCCAACTTTTGCCTCGAATAGGTAATGGGTAATAGGTTAATGGCACGCACGATAGTTCCAGGGGCGTTGCCACGGGCGTAGATAATACGCCCCGTTAGGGCTAATGGCACGCACGATACCTTAACCAGGGGCGTTGCCCTTGGCTGGCTGGCACAACCAAAATTTCTATCGTGCGTGCCATTAGGTAATAGGTAATAGCTTAATAGGTCGTCAAACCCTTTTTAATGATGTCGCTGTCTACAATCTATAAATTATTGAATTAATTTATTATTAGTAAAAAAACGTCATGAAGGTAACAAAAAGTCGCTAGAGTAAAATGGCATTACTCTTACTACCCATTACCCATTACCCTTGTCTTACGGACAAACTGTCATCTACGCAAAAACTTTTGCGTAGATAACGACTTTTGAAGGATGCATTTTTTGGTATCCCTAAAAATTTTTGGGCACAATTCCCAGTTAACGTTTTTTCTGCACAAAAAGATTTAGCTTGGAAGACTTTAGGCGCGATTCCAATTTCCAAAATACGGTGAACTCAAACGGAAATGACGCACGTCAACAAAATGTCCCGCAATCGCTGCGGCCGCAGCCATCGTCGGGCTCACTAAATGGGTGCGTCCACCTTGACCTTGACGGCCTTCAAAATTGCGGTTAGAAGTAGAAGCACAACGTTCACCGGGTTCCAAGCGATCAGCATTCATAGCTAAACACATAGAACAACCGGGGGAACGCCATTCAAACCCAGCGTCGGTAAAAACTTTATCCAAACCTTCTTGCTCAGCTTGCGCTTTGATTAAGCCTGACCCCGGCACCACTAAAGCCTGCTTGATATTGGGGGCAATTTTACGATCTTTGACGACTTGCGCGGCAGCACGCAAATCTTCAATACGCGAATTGGTACAGGAGCCGATAAAAATTTTATCAAGGCTAATTTCCGTGATAGGCGTACCTGCTTTTAAATCCATATACGCCAATGCTCGGTGCATACCGTCGGCTTTAGTGACATCGTCTACGTCAGTCGAATCAGGCACCACAGCATCAATCGGTACAACCATTTCTGGCGAAGTCCCATAAGTGATTTGCGGTTTAATGATGCTCGCATCTATGTGTACCACTTGGTCAAATTTGGCACCGGCATCACTGTGTAAATCGCGCCAAGCGGCCTCGGCTTGTGCCCACCATTCACCACGCGGTGCGTAAGGCAGTCCACGCACATATTCAATGGTTTTGTCATCTACAGCAATCATTCCCGCCCGTGCGCCGCCTTCAATAGCCATATTACAAATAGTCATGCGTCCTTCCATTGACAAAGCTTGAATCGCTGTCCCACCAAATTCAATGGCATAGCCGCTACCCCCAGCCGTGCCTATTTCACCAATGATATAAAGGATAATATCTTTGGCTGTGACACCAGCCCCAACGGAGCCATCGACACTGATGAGCATATTTTTAGATTTTTTTTGCACCAAACATTGGGTAGCCAAGACATGCTCTACTTCAGAGGTACCAATCCCAAATGCTAATGCACCAAAGGCACCATGCGTTGAAGTGTGCGAATCGCCACACACGATGGTCATCCCGGGCAAAGTAATGCCTTGTTCGGGGCCCATCACATGCACAATGCCTTGACGGGGATCATTCATGGTAAATTCCGTAATACTAAAGTCTTGACAATTTTTATCTAAGGTTTCAACCTGTATGCGTGACACCGGATCGGCAATATCTGCTACCCCACTGTCACGGGCCGTCGTGGGTACATTATGGTCAGGGACAGCGAAATTCGCCGGGACGCGCCAGGGTTGACGATTAGCCAAACGTAGCCCCTCGAAGGCTTGGGGTGATGTCACTTCGTGGATGAAATGGCGATCAATATAAAGTAATGCAGCCCCGTTCTCATCAACGCGCACAATATGAGCATCCCATAATTTATCGTATAAGGTTTTTGTGGACATGGTGTTTTTCCTGTTAATATCAGTGTTTTCTTGGTGTGTTTTGGGAATTTCTTAGCCATCAAAACGTTGGCGAACTTTTTGGCATTTGAGCTTCTTGCAAATTTCATGTTTTATCTGGGGTTATTCACCTTTTCAGGCAAAAATTTTTCTAGAAAAATTTTTGCCTGAAAACCCCTTTGGGGTTGAGAGTTTTAAAAGTGAATAGCGGAAGTGTTACCTGGTGCAACCCCGCAGGATGGGTTGATTGTTGATCCCCCAGTGAAACCTGGTTTCACCCCTACTGGGTTGAATTTGAATTCGAGGCTAAAGTTTTTCTAGAAAAACTTTAGCCTCGAATAGGCTTTCAGGTAAAAAATTTTCTAGAAAATTTTTTACCTGAAAAGGTAAAACCTGGGGAGTTTTGCAAGAGGCTCATTTAATAGACTTTATACCGATTTAATCTTAAGTGCTTGATTTTTTGACATTTGTGTAAATGTTAATTTCATTTAAAAAATAAATGGTTACGTTAAATTCAATAATTTACTTAAATCCAGCCCAGGTAAAATTAATGAATTAATTTAAAATCAATGACTTGCAGAGTGTTCCAACGTGGGGTGATGAAAATTGTGTTCGCGCCTAAAGTGTTTTTAGAAAAACTTCTATAGCGAATTGTGTTCGCTATAGAAGTTTTTTTGCACAAAAAATCTTTAGCCGCGAAAAGTATTAATTGTTAATAAATACAGGGTTATTTAAGCGACTATCTATTTATAGAATTTTTTTCTCATCTTCATTTCAACAGGCCAAGTTTTTGGACCAAATCACCTGATTTTCACCGCCCCAGTTCCAACGTTTCTGTGGTGTCAATATCGAGGTTGTAAAAATAAAGCGTTTTTGAACTCCCATTTTTTGACAAAAATCGGATTTCTTGCACACCCACTAAATAGGCCATGGTTCAAAGGTGTCTAATGTTAGCTAACACTTTTTAGCGAGAATATAGATTTTTCAATAGGTTATGCCACCCGTGCAACCTTGATTTGAACCACGTCAAAAAGAGTTGTTTTTTTGGTATAGTTGGCCTAAAAATATCAACATTTGTAGGGCCTATAAAATAAATGATAAATAATTTCACTTGACTGAAATTGACCTTTTCAAGTATCATGCAGACGGCATTGGGAGGCGAAACTCTTGACCACATTTTTAAACACGTTGAGGCTTAAGGCACTCCCCTACTAAAAAATAGACATTATACAGATTAAATTAGTGCTTGATTTTATGACACTTATGTAAATGCTAATTTCAATTAAATCAATGGGTTACGTTAAATCGGTATAAACTCTAATATATAGTCTGCCTAAAAATGCGAATTAAGGGTTGAAAAACTCATTGAAAATCAAGCTATTAAAATAGGCCACTGACGGGGACTACAGCGTATGTATTTTCTAAAGGGTTGTTTTTATTAGACACAATAATTTTAGCTCTTAATTCGCATTAAACAATATCAACATTTGTAGGGTATATTAAAAAGAACTAGAAATTTCACTTGACTGAAATTTTTTTTATGAGTATTATGCCCACCACCATTTCAGACCAAACTCTTGCGTTTTTAAAATTGGTATTTTTCAATGATTACAGAGCAAGGGTATTAAAAATCAGTGAGTTAGAAAAAAGTCCACCCGTTAGTAGGTGCCTGAACAGTGTTCAAGTTTAAACTCACCTGCATCGGTTTGTAGGGGCTACCCTGCAATCGAAGCCACACGATTTGTTGCGTCCCCAAACGCGCAAGCAGCGAAGCGTGAGTGCCTATAGTATTTCAGACACTATTTTCGTTTCGCATTTAGGCGGTAATCGAACGCTAAAGCGTCGCTTTTCTGAAAGTCTCAAGCTTAGAACCACGCGAAAAGGTGTTCAAAGTTGGGCGCGTGTGTCTATGGTTATTTAAGGCAAGCTCTGGCTGAAACCCCTGATGTTTGGCAAACATCTTTCTGAACAAACGCGATGCTCAACTTTTTTAAATGACTAATTTTATTTGGTAGTATTTTGATAGATACGCTCTGGCTTAATCCAACCCTAATATAAAATCAAGAGGTTGAGGTACTTGCAAAACGCCTGTTCAAAACCAAAAAACAATAGGTTACAGATGCATTCCAAAGCCTAACTGATTGATTGTTGGTTATGTACTAATGGTTTTGCAAGAGGCTCGGTTATAAATATACGTTTCGCATCGCGTGAACAACTGATTTTATATAATTAGTAAAAACTCGATGTTCAAGTTTTTGATGTTATTTAGTAGCCTGAACGAAAAACCCTGAGCGATAGTGTCATTTCGTTTCTTTGTATGGATAAATCTGATAAATCTTAACCTTTGACCACAATTAATAAGATTTACAGCGAAGCTCGAAATGACAAAGATGTTTTTTGTTCAAACACTCGGCAAGCTTTGCGGCAATTAATTTTTGAGTGTTTAGATATACAACTCATTGATTTAAAAAAAAATGATTTTTTAGGCACAAAAATTGAAATCAACGATTTACAAAAAACTTGATCGATCAAGAAATAAAAATAATATATATATAAACATAGTGGTCAACAAAATAGTGATTTTTTGATTTGATTGAAATGATATATTTCATTTTAATATAATAGAGTTGTCCGAAAATAAGGCTTTTTTGTGCCTAACTAATTGTTTTTATTGGGATAAAATTTCTTTACGGACAAGTCTAATTCATTATTAGACAATATACAGATTTAATTTAAATGCTTGATTTTATGACATTTATCCAAATGATAATAGTTTAGGCAAATCTATGAGTTACGTTAAATAGGTATAAACACTAATTTAATAAAAATAAATTCAATTACTGACAAGAATTTTTATAACGATAATAATTGATTAATCGTGAGCATCGATCAAAACTCTTTTTCAGGTTTCGCCTGGGGCTATTCACATTTTCAGGTAAAAGTTTCGCTCAAAGTACATTTACCTGAAAGGCAAAAGTTTTTCTAGAAAAACTTTTGCCTGAAAACCCCTTTGGGGTTGAGTTTTTTAAAACTCGATGTTCCAGTTTTTGGTAAATTGTTGATTTTCAAAGAAATATTCTTTTGTGCTTAAAAACTATATTTGATTAAAAATCAATGAGTTACAGATATAAACCCTCAAAAATTGATTAACGCAAGGCTAAATAACATCAAAAACTTGAACATCAAGTCAAAGTGAATAGCCTTAAGAAAATCTGGTTTCACCCCTACGGGGCTGAATTTGAATAGCTCCATCAACCTGGGGGTTTGCAAGAGGCTCTAGTAATTAAGATAAATGAATATGGCTCAAAAATTTCTCAGTTTCCAAAACCAAATATAATTAAGTAAGTCTTTACAAAAAACCACAAATAAATATTTTTTTATTTTAAGGCTTGACACAACGAATTGATGTGATTAGAATACTGCGCCTTTTAGAGGCGGGTATTTCACAAACAAACTTTTCTTAAACAATTTCATTTAATTAAATTAATTTTTCGGGAAATGGGAGGTTGTGTGATTAATGATTGCACTATCTATAATTACCCCAAATGACTTGAATCAATTATGTCAACAATCAACCAATTAGTGCGTAAGCCGCGCAAGCGTCAAACCAGTAAAAGTACCACCCCAGCACTGGAAAGTTGCCCACAAAAACGTGGGGTGTGTACTCGTGTGTACACGACTACCCCGAAAAAACCTAATTCTGCTATGCGGAAAGTTGCACGTGTACGCCTCACCAATGGTATGGAGGTCACAACTTATATTGGTGGTGAAGGGCATAACTTGCAAGAACATTCGGTTGTATTAATTCGTGGGGGTCGTGTCAAAGATTTACCGGGTGTCCGTTATCACGCTGTGCGCGGATCGTTAGATACTTCAGGGGTTGGCGCGAGACGCCAAGGGCGTTCTAAATATGGCGCAAAAAGACCCAAGTCTTAACCAAAATTGGAAATAAAAAAATGCCAAGAAGAAGAGTTATCGCCAAGCGCGTTATTTTGCCTGATCCCAAATATAGAAATGAAACAGTCGCTAAATTTATCAATATTGTGATGGTTATGGGCAAAAAGTCGGTGGCGGAACGTATCGTTTACGGTGCTTTGGATAGCGTCGCGGAAAAAGCGAAAGGTGATGCGTTGGAAATGTTTGGCAAGGCTTTGGACAATGTCCGCCCCGTTGTGGAAGTCAAATCAAGACGGGTAGGGGGTTCGACTTATCAAGTGCCGGTAGAAGTACGCCCAGCCCGTCGTACTGCTTTGGCAATGCGTTGGCTAGTAGAAGCGGCACGTAAGCGGGGCGAAAAATCCATGGGGATGCGTTTGGCAGGCGAAATTTTTGATGCTTATGAAAATAAGGGCACAGCAATTAAAAAACGTGAAGATGTGCATCGTATGGCAGAAGCCAACAAAGCATTTTCACATTTCCGCTGGTAAGTAAACAATATAATTATTAATTATATTAATATACACTTAAATTAAATAAAAAGCGTACGCTAATAAACCTTGACACGGCCTTCGGTTCTGGTAGAATGCCCCTTGACTCTCGGCTTGACCAATAAATATAACGCTCAAAGAGTACTCTTTCGGCTTGGGGAGCATATGATATGGTCGTCACTGTAAATAAAAGCTACCATGGTAGGGTCTTTTTTAGCGAAAACCAAACCGTGCGTGAGCCAAAGGGCAGTGTACAATGAACCGAGAAATGGACCGTGATCACATCATAAACGGAGCAGTAATTTCAGATGGCACGTAAAACACCCATTGAGCGCTATCGCAATATCGGCATTATGGCGCATATTGATGCGGGCAAAACCACAACAACTGAGCGTGTTCTCTATTACACAGGCGTTTCGCATAAAATGGGCGAAGTGCATGATGGTGTGGCAACAATGGATTGGATGGATCAGGAGAAAGAACGCGGAATAACCATTACATCCGCAGCAACCTCCTGTTTTTGGAAGGGGATGGGGCAACAATATCCTGAACATCGCATCAACATCATTGATACCCCTGGTCATGTTGATTTTACGATTGAAGTAGAACGCTCACTGCGCGTACTGGATGGTGCGTGTGCGGTGTTTTGTGCTGTCGGTGGCGTGGAGCCGCAATCTGAAACTGTATGGCGACAGGCGAATAAATACGGTGTCCCTCGTTTGGCTTTCGTCAATAAAATGGATAGAGCCGGGGCCGATTTTTTGCGGGTGGTTGAACAAATCAAAACTCGTTTGGCGGCTACCCCTGCGGTTTTGCAATTACCTATAGGTGCCGAAGAAAAATTTGAGGGGGTGATTGATCTCATCAAGATGAAAGCCATTTATTGGGATGATTCTACCCTCGGGGTGAGATTTGAACTACGTGATATCCCGGCCGACATGCAGACTCAGTGCGAGCAATGGCGGGAACGATTGGTGGAATTGGCAGCGGATGCCAATGATGCATTAATGGAAAAATACCTTGATGAAAATGTGTTATCCGAGCAAGAAATTTATCAAGGTATTCGTTTGCGTACCTTAAACAATCAAATAATTCCAACATTGTGTGGTTCTGCCTTTAAAAATAAAGGTGTGCAAGCCATGTTGGATGCGATTATTGACTATATGCCTGCCCCCACTGATGTTCCACCGATTCGTGGGGTGTTGAGCGATTCACAACAAACAGAAGCGACTCGCGCCTCTAGTGATGAGGAACCATTTGCAGCCTTAGCTTTTAAAGTGGCGACGGACCCTTACGTGGGCTCTTTGACTTATTTTCGCGTTTATTCTGGCGTATTAAAGTCGGGGAGTAGTGTCTATAACCCGCTGAAAAATAAGCGAGAACGGATTGGACGTCTTTTACAAATGCACGCGAATTCCCGTGAAGAAATTACGGAAGTTCAAGCAGGCGATATTGCAGCCGCTATTGGCTTGAAAGCGGTCACGACGGGAGAGACATTGTGCGATATCAACCATGTGATTACCTTAGATAAGATGGAATTTCCAACCCCAGTGATTTCTGTCGCCGTCGAACCAAAAACTAAGGCTGACCAAGAAAAGATGGGAATTTCCTTATCCAAGTTAGCCGCAGAAGACCCATCATTTCGGGTGCGGATGGATGAAGAGTCTGGGCAAACCATCATTTCCGGGATGGGTGAATTGCATCTTGATATTATTGTAGATCGCATGCGTCGTGAATTTAGTGTTGAGGCGAATGTTGGCGCGCCCCAAGTGGCTTATCGTGAAACTATCCGCCAGACAATTGAACAGGAAGGAAAGTTTGTACGTCAATCAGGTGGTCGTGGTCAGTATGGACATGTGTGGTTGAAACTGGAACCCAAGAAACAGGGAGATGGGTATGAGTTTGTCAACGAGATTGTCGGCGGTGTCATTCCCAAAGAATATATACCGGCTGTCAACAAAGGTATCCAAGAGCAAATGCAAAATGGGGTGATTGCGGGCTATCCGGTCATTGATGTCAAGGTGACTCTGTACGATGGGTCTTATCACGAAGTAGATTCCAATGAAATGGCTTTTAAAGTTGCCGCATCCATGTGCTTCAAAGAAGGGGCAAAAAAAGCCGGTGCTGTGCTACTTGAGCCAATTATGGCGGTTGAAGTGATCACACCTGAGGACTATATGGGTGATGTCATGGGCGACTTAAATCGCCGGCGGGGGATTTTGCAGGGAATGGATGATCTGCCTACCGGTAAAGCGATTCGAGCTGAAGTACCGCTGGGCGAAATGTTTGGCTATGCGACGGATGTGCGGTCCCTGACGCAAGGACGAGCCAGTTATACCATGCAATTCACTAAATACCGCGAAGCGCCTACCAGCATTACTGAGGCGGTGATGAAGAAGAATCAATAATAAGATTGAACCTTGAGATACTTGCAAAAAAAGTGAGAGTGAGAGGCTGTGAAAATTCGTTTTTTGGCCGTTTCGAGAACGAAAAATCAATGGGTTACAGACGAAAACGCGGCCATTTTGACAATTTTTTCACTGCCTCTGAGTGAACCGTGAAGAAGAACGTACCAGTGTTGATGCGTTCTCCACGGGTGTAGGAATAACGAACAACAAGGAAAACAACTGTGGCTAATCAAAGAATTCGCATCCGCCTAAAAGCCTTTGACCACCGATTGATAGATCAATCCGCACGGGAAATTGTAGAAACGGCCAGACGTACTGGAGCGCAACTACGAGGGCCTATTCCCCTGCCTACTAAAAAAGAAAAATTTACGGTGTTGACTTCTCCGCATGTCAATAAAGATGCGCGGGATCAATATGAAATTCGCACTCATAAACGTTTATTGGATATTATTGACCCCACTGATAAAACAGTTGATTCGCTGATGAAATTGGATTTGGCTGCAGGTGTTGATGTACAAATTAAGCTAAATTAACTAACTTATGAATTTTGAAGGAATCAAGCATTCTTAAATACAGAATAACGAATTTCAGGATAATTACTTTATATTTCAGTCTGTTAGATGTAAAGTGCAGAATCTGTTGTGGTTTAGTTTAACATCAAAAAAAAATTTATCAGAGTCGTCATTTTTACATAGTTAATTGTTTTTACATTCTTTTTTTGTTTAGTTTATAGCAGTGGTTTAAATTGGCTCGCCACCTAAGGCGAGACACATTATTTTGGAACGCGCACGAACTAACTCATTCAATTTTGCGTTGTTTCGTTGCTTGCAAAGGAATTCCCGAAACCTTAAATGACTAAATTCAGGCACGTTCCTTGGTATGTCATTCCAAACAAATGCGATGAATCTTGGACTTGCGTTCTATTTCTTAATATGGAACAGACACTAACTTTCTACGCAAAAGTTGGAGCTTCGCTGTCAACTTTTGCGTAGAATTGATTTTTCGTTCTCGAATTTGATGAGTTCCATCCTCAGTTTGTGTTCTAAAGCTGGGACATCAGTCGTTTTTAAAGCCGAAATGACAAAATGTTGCCGCGATGACGGAAGGGTAGCCTATTGTAATGAATGCATTCTCCTCTGGATTCCTACCTTCATGAGTCTACCTCAGCTTCAGGCAGGCAGGAATGGCGAATGCTCAATGTCATTAGCAAATACAGAACATTCTTGTTTATAATTCATCATTAATAAATGATCACATTTTTATAAAAAAGAGGTTAAGAAGATGGCCATTGGAGTTGTTGGTCGGAAATGTGGAATGACTCGAATTTTTACGGAAGACGGGGTTTCAATTCCGGTTACCGTGGTTGAGGTAACACCCAATCGGGTCACTCAATTGAAGACACAGGAAAGAGATGGGTATCGGGCCATTCAAGTTACCTGTGGTAGTCGTCGTGCTATCCGTGTTAACAAACCGACGGCTGGGCATTTGGCTAAAGCAGGGGCAGGAGTGGAAGCCGGACGCGGGTTGTGGGAATTTCGCTTGAATGACGATGAAGGTAAAGATATTCAAGCGGGTGGCGAAATCAAAGTTGATATTTTTATCAATGGGCAAAAAATAGATGTCAAGGGCATTACCAAGGGTAAAGGCTTTGCTGGAGCGGTAAAACGTCATAACTTTAAAATGCAAGATGCCACCCATGGTAACTCACTGTCACATCGTTCTGCAGGTTCGATAGGCCAAAATCAAACGCCGGGACGAGTTTTTAAAGGTAAGAAAATGGCTGGGCAGATGGGTAATGTATGTAGGAGTGTACAAAACCTTGAGATAGTACGTGTGGATTTGGAAAATAATTTACTACTCATCAAAGGTGCGGTGCCGGGTGCGCCGGGGGGTGATGTGATTGTACGTCCCGCCATAAAAGTGAAGAATTAACCATTATAAATATAACTAGTTAGTCGTATTATTTTTAGTTAGTCGTATTATTTTTTATTCAAAACCATTCTATACTTAAAAGGAAAGTGCAATGGAATTGAGCCTACAACCGGTGCCAGAAACGAGCGCGGCGGGTGTTATTAGCGTCTCCGACAAGGTGTTTGCCGCACAATTTAATGAAGCCTTGGTTCATCAAGCAGTAGTCGCTTATTTGGCAGGTGCCCGTAAAGGTACGCGAGCACAAAAAACTCGTGCCCAAGTCAAAGGTAGTCGTAGCAAACCTTGGCGTCAAAAAGGAACCGGACGTGCGCGTGCGGGCAGCATTCGCAGTCCCTTGTGGCGTGGTGGAGGCGTTACATTTGCGGCGACACCAACGGATCATTCGCAAAAATTAAACCAAAAAATGTATCAAGGCGCATTGCGTTCTATTTTATCAGAATTGGTTCGTTCAGGGCGTTTATTAGTTGTAGAACAATTTTCTCTTGACAAACCGAAAACACGAACCTTAGTAACACAATTGAAAGCACTCAATCTTATTAACAATGTGCTGATTGTGATCGAAACGGGGAACGAAAACTTGTATTTAGGCGCACAAAATTTGCCTCAAGTTGAGGTGATAGAAGTCAAGAGTTTAGACCCTGTAAGCTTGGTTGGGTTTGAAAAAGTGTTAATAACAATTGCGGCCTTGAAGAAAATAGAGGAGAATTTGGCATGAACCCAGCCCGTTTAATGCAAATATTAATTGCTCCACATGTTTCTGAAAAAGCACTGAAACTGGCTGATAGTAAGAGACAATTTGTATTTAAAGTCATGCCTGATGCCACCAAGCCGGAAATTAAACAGGCGGTTGAATTCCTATTTGAAGTGAAAGTCAAGAATGTGCAAGTGGCCTGTGTCAAGGGTAAGCGAAAAAACTTTGGCAAGATTCGTGGTAAACGTTCCAATTGGAAAAAGGCTTATGTGGGATTGCAAGAAGGTTTTGACATTAACTTTAGGGTAACTGATTAAAAAGGACATTATCATGGCACTTGTTAAAGCAAAACCCACATCAGCAGGGCGACGTTTTGTCGTGAGGGCGAGTACCCCTGAACTGCATAAAGGTAAACCTTACAAACCGCTACTTTTAAAAAAAACCAAAACAGGTGGTCGTAATAATCAAGGGCGTATAACAGTTCGCCATCGAGGTGGTGGACATAAACAACATTATCGAATTATTGATTTTAAACGTAATAAAGATGGGATATTGGGATCGGTGGAACGTATTGAGTATGATCCTAATCGCAGTGCCCAAATTGCTTTAATACTGTACGCTGATGGTGAACGCCGTTATATTCTTCAGCCCAAAGGGTTGACGGTAGGTGGTGCTATCATGTCGGGCACTCATGCACCCATAAAGCCGGGCAATTGTATGCCATTGCGTCATGTTCCCATGGGGAGTATGGTGCATTGTGTGGAGTTGAAACCGGGTAAAGGGGGACAGCTTGCCCGTAGTGCGGGTGCTTCTGCACAATTAATCGCTCGTGAAGGCCAGTACGCGACGCTGCGTTTACGTTCTGGAGAAATACGAAAAGTCCTTACAGATTGCCGTGCGACCATTGGTGAAGTTGGCAATGCTGAACACAATGTCGTGTCATTAGGTAAAGCCGGGGCTGCGAGATGGCGAGGTAGACGACCCACCGTCCGCGGTGTTGCCATGAATCCCGTTGATCATCCGCATGGGGGGGGGGAAGGACGTAGTTCTGGGGGACGTCATCCGGTCACGCCGTGGGGGTTTCCTACTAAGGGTGCTAAGACTCGTCATAACAAGCGCACCACGAATATGATTGTACGTCGTCGCCGTTAGCCGTTTTATTTTTGAAAATGGCTATCGATTTAAGGCGAGACACTTAACTTGATTTTTTATTCTGAGCAAATGCCGGGAATTTTGAATTTTATAAACTTTTTCAGTTCATTGAACTGACAAAGTGTTGCCGCGATGACGGGTAGCACAGAAATTGGAATTGAATCGTGAGCGCACAAGCATCAAAGGGCGTAAGGGACTTTGCTCCAAATAACATCTGCAAAAAAAAGGTTCTTTTTGAACCTTGGTTTTTTAAAGCGAATTTTGCGCCAACGAGGCGACAAAAATTTAATTTATTTTTACTATGTTTTACATGTTGTAAATTTTTGATGACTGGAAATTGGAAACTGAAAACCAAAAAAGACAATGCCATAAACTTCGGCCGAAAATCTACGCTGCTGCATGATAAATACAATATAGTTAGGGTAATATATGGCCGGTTGTGGGTGATTGTCTAAAAACTGAAAACTGAAAACTGATATGCCACGTTCCATTAAGAAAGGGCCCTTCATCGATCTTCACTTGTTGAAAAAAGTTGAGGATGCTGTTACCACTAAAAGCAAACGCCCCATAAAAACATGGTCACGCCGGTCAATGATCATACCCGAAATGGTTGGGTTAACTCTGGCAATTCATAACGGGCGTCAGCATATACCCGTGTTTGTTACAGAAAATATGGTGGGACATAAGTTAGGCGAATTTGCCATGACACGAACCTACCGGGGTCATCAAGCCGGAGATAAAAAATCTAAATCTAAAAGATAACAAATCTAAAAAATAAAATCCCCTTTCGTTTTAGTTCCCTGAAAAGGGTTCAAAATTCTTTCCTTTTTGAAAGGGGTTGGGAAAGATTAAAAAAAGCAGGACATAAGTAATGGAAGTTTCTAGTAAGCATAAGTATGTGCGTATTTCTGCACAAAAATGCCGGTTGGTTGTTGATCAAATTCGTGGATTGCCTGTTGGACAGGCACTCAATGTATTGAAGTTTAGCAAACAACGTGCTGCCACTTTGGTCAAAAAGACTTTGGAATCGGCCATTGCCAACGCAGAAAATAATGAAGGGGTGGACGTTGATGAATTGCGTGTTTCAACGATATACGTTGATGAAGGGCCAACCATGAAACGTATGCGTGCCCGTGCCAAGGGACGGGGGAGCAGAATTTTTAAACGTACCAGTCACATTGCCGTGACAGTTTCAGATGCTGATGAGTAAATAGTTATGGGTCAAAAAGTACATCCAACGGGGTTCCGCTTGGGTATCATCAAAGATTGGTCGTCTAAATGGTATGCCAGCAAAGATTATGCGGATTATCTCAACACGGATTTGAAGGTACGAGAGTTTATAAAAAAGAAATTGGCACACGCGTCGGTCAGTGAAGTGCGTATTGAAAGGCCCGCACGTAACGCACGGATTATTATTCATACGGCACGTCCGGGTATTGTTATTGGTAAAAAAGGCGAAGATATTGATCGGTTGCGAACTCAAGTTTCTGAAATGATGAGCATTCCTGTACACATCAGCGTTGAGGAAATTCGCAAGCCTGAGATTGATGCCCAGCTAGTTGCGGTTAGTGTGGCTCAGCAATTGGAACGCCGCATTATGTTTAGACGGGCTATGAAGCGGGCGGTGGGAAATGCTATACGCTTGGGCGCACAAGGAATTCGTATCAATGTGAGTGGTCGCCTCAATGGTGCCGAGATCGCACGTTCAGAATGGTACCGTGAAGGGCGAGTGCCTTTGCATACCTTACGTGCTGATATTGATTATGGATTTGCTGAGGCCCACACCACTTACGGTGTCATTGGGGTGAAGGTTTGGATTTTCAAGGGCGAGGTTATTGGTAAGCAAGGGCAATAACCTAACACCGCCGATTATGTTGTCGTTGTATGGCTTAACCGAAATCTCAACTCAAAAAAGGGGGATTTGCCAAAACCAAACTGGACGGGGTTTTCGTTTTAGCACTTGTTTGGCGGTTTTTTAAGGATAATTAAAATGTTACAACCTAAACGTACCAAATTCAGAAAACAACAGAAAGGTCGGAACCGAGGTTTAGCCCAACGCGGCAATAAAGTCAGTTTTGGTGAATTTGGACTCAAAGCGACCGGACGTGGACGTATCACAGCGCGTCAAATCGAAGCGGCACGGCGTACCATTACTCGACATGTTAAACGGGGGGGCAAATTATGGATTCGGATTTTCCCAGACAAACCGATTACCAAGAAACCGCTGGAAATCCGTATGGGCAAAGGTAAAGGAAATGTTGAATATTGGGTCGCGTTGGTTCAACCGGGTAAAATACTTTATGAAATTGAAGGTGTTTCAGAAGACATTGCCCGCGAAGCCTTTCGTTTAGCGTCAGCCAAACTGTCGGTGCCAACCACTTTTTTGAGTCGGACGGTGATGTGATGAAAGCGAGAGAATTTCGAGAAAAAAACGTAAGCGATCTGAATAAAGATTTGCTTGATTTATTACGTGAACAATTTAAGTTGCGTCTGCAAAAAGCCAATGATCAATTAAGCCGACATACCCAACTTAAAAGTGTCAGACGTGATATTGCACGGATAAAAACAGTACTAAATGAAAAAAAAGGTAAGGCTGCATGACTGAGCAGAACCACAAACCAGCGGGGGTGACCCGAACCTTGACAGGGCGTGTGATCAGTAATAAAATGCAAAAAACGATTACTGTGTTAGTTGAACGGAATGTTACGCATCCAAAATATGGTAAATACATTAAGCGTTCAACTAAACTGCATGCCCATGATGAGGACAATACTTGCTCACAAGGGGATATTGTTGAGATTACCCAGTGTCGTCCGTTGTCCAAAACGAAATCTTGGCATCTACATAGGATTGTGACACAATCTATCGCTTAAAGAATGAGCGCTTCTAAATGCTTGTGTAAGTTGCTTGTGGGGCACTTTATTTAATGTTATAAGTGACAATTTTGCTGGATGAGAACCAACAGCAATTTGATTTGGAGTTTTCAAAGATGATACAAATGCAATCAGTGCTAGATGCGGCAGATAATAGTGGTGCGCATCGGCTAAAATGTATTAAGGTATTAGGGGGTTCGCACCGCCGTTATGCCAACATTGGCGATATCATTAAAGTTAGCATTAAAGAAGCGATTCCACGTAGCAAGGTAAAAAAAGGTGAAGTGTATCCAGCAGTGGTGGTGAGAACACGTAAAGGTGTTAGGCGTCCCGATGGCTCTGTGATTCGTTTTGATGGTAATGCGGCTGTATTGCTCAATAACCAATTGCAACCCATTGGCACACGTATTTTCGGCCCTGTTACCCGTGAGTTGAGAAGTGAGCGCTTTATGAGAATTATTTCTTTAGCACCGGAAGTACTTTAAGAATATTTATTTCCCGTCTCATACTGAGTCAAACCTGGGCGAAAACTTACGTTTAACCAAACGTTGGGGCTTATGAATGATAAAAAAACCAAAGTTAGCAAGGGCTTATGGGTGGCGGCGAGGATGGATGTAAAAGCACTTGACACCTACTAACCCTGAGCTATAATTTGGCGAGGGGATAAAGGGCAGTGACGATTCTTATTCACAACGTGTTGGCATGTCAAGAGTTGCCAATAGAATTGTTATCTACCCATTTAATTTTGAAATATAAATCGTAATCCCAAGGGACGTGGGAAAGTGATTTTTTTTTAAAAGTCCCTTATCAATTATCGATCTCAAGGTGATAACTGATAACTGGTAACTGAATATGCGTAGAATCAAAACAGGCGATGAAGTGGTCGTTATCGCTGGCAAGGACAAAGGCAAACGCGGTAAAGTCATTCGCTACAGCACTTTTTCAAGTGTGGTGGTAGAGAATATTAATTTAGTCAAGCGTCACACTAAGGGTAATCCCATGCAAGGCACTCCGGGTGGTATTCTTGACAAAGAAATGCCGATTCACATATCCAAGGTTGCCCTTGTGAATTTAACCACTAATAAGCCTGATAAGGTTGGTTTTAAGTTTCTTGAAGACGGCACCAAGGTGCGTTACTTCAAATCGAATGGCGAAGTGATTGCGGAATAAGTCAGATGGCGAGATTACAAGCATACTATCGTGAGACGGTGGTACCACAATTGATGCAGCAATTTAGCTATAAAAGCATCATGCAGGTGCCAAAAATTTGGCAAATTACCCTGAATATGGGTTTAGGTGAAGCGGTCGCTGATAAAAAAGTGGTTGAACGCGCCGTGGCGGATATGACGGCTATTGCGGGTCAAAAGCCGGTCGTAACAAAGGCACGCAAATCCGTTTCTAACTTTAAAATCCGTCAAGGCTGGCCAATTGGCTGTAAAGTCAATTTGCGGCGTGAACGGATGTACGAATTTCTTGACAGGCTTATTAACATTGCCATTCCACGTATTCGAGATTTTCGTGGCCTAAGTAGAAAAGCCTTTGATGGACATGGTAATTATAGTTTGGGTATCCGCGAGCAAATAATTTTCCCCGAAATTGATTACGATAAAATTGATGCCATTCGTGGGATGGACATCACTATCACTACCACGGCACGGACAAATGAAGAAGGTCAGGCATTATTGACAGCATTTAACTTTCCCTTGAAGACTTTAAGAACTGAGGAAACCTAGATGGCAAAAGTATCGATAATCAATCGAGAAGCTAAACGCCTATTGATGGTAAAAAAATATGCGGCCAAACGGGCACAGTTAAAAAACATACTAGCAGATGTCAATACAAGTGAAGAAGAACGAGAAGTGGCAAGACGTAAGTTCCAATCCTTGCCCCGTAATGCCAGCCCGTGTCGTATTCGTAATCGTTGCCGAGTAACAGGACGCCCACACGGTTATTATAGAAAATTTGGTTTGGCCCGAAATAAATTACGTGAAGCGGCGATGCTTGGGTTTATTCCCGGTTTAGTCAAGTCAAGTTGGTAGAGGCAAATAAATTAGGAAAAAGTAGGGTAACATTTTATGAGTATGTCAGACCCCATTGCCGACATGTTGACACGCATTCGCAACGGGGGGGCCGTCAGAAAAAAGCAGGTAGAAATGCCGGCCTCCAAAGTGAAAAAAGCGCTTGCGAAACTGTTATTGGAAGAAGGCTACATTACAGATTACAGCATTTCTGAGGGTGTTAAGTCCGTGTTAACAATCACCCTAAAATATTATCAAGGCAAGCAGGTGATTTCTGAGATTAAGCGTTTCAGTCGGCCAGGTTTGCGTATTTACAAAGCCAAAAAGGACTTACCTTTTGTTATGGGTGGTTTGGGTATTGCGATTATCTCTACGAGTAAAGGGCTTATGACTGATCAGCATGCGCGTGTCGAGGGTCATGGGGGTGAAGTGTTGTGTTTTGTTTCTTAAGGTCCGGGTACCAAGATGTCAAGAATAGCTAAAAATCCCATTCCTCTTCCTCAAGGTGTTTTCGTCAGTCTAATCAATCAGGTGATTGAGGTTAAAGGCAGTAAAGGCGGCTTAGAACACAGTATTCACAAAGATGTCGATGTTAAGTTGAGTGATAATGTTTTGACATTTGCACCGCGTACCAACCTTCAAACAGCCAAGGCTTTGGCAGGTACCACACGAGCGTTGGTAAATAACATGGTGCAGGGTGTTACTCAAGGTTTTGAAAAACAGCTCACGTTGGTAGGGGTGGGATATCGTGCTCAAGTAGAAGGTAAAGTACTCAACCTCACGTTAGGATTTTCCCATCCCGTGAATTTTGACATTCCTGAGGGTATTACCGTTGAGACACCCAGTCAAACCAATCTCATTATCAAAGGCATAGATAAACAACAAGTAGGACAAGTCGCTGCTAACATCCGTGCATTTCGCCCACCTGAGCCTTACAAAGGCAAAGGGGTGAAATATTCTGATGAAGTGATTGTTATGAAAGAAACGTGACGACACGTTTTCTTAGAAACCTAAAGTAATTTAGGCCAATAGGAAGGATTCCAGAATATTAGGAATTACAATTATGTTATTTATAGGGATGAAAGGCTACCCTTGCTGTATTACTCAG